>JAJTBW010000083.1 GCA_021286705.1 Sphingobacteriia bacterium | reverse complement strand
GACTTGATTACCTGATAGGTTCGGTTTATGTGGGGCATTTATGCGACAGCCACCACAGGGATTTCGTCGTTCCACTCCTCAACAAGACTCGGCTTGCAATGCCAGTGGCATTAACAGCCGCCCCGCCCCACGGGGGAGCTATCGCGACTCCTTTAAAATACAAAACCCCCGAAATTGGGGGTCTTGTATTTTAAGCTCCGCGAACGAGAAAGAAACTCGAACGCAAAAAGGCTCATTTTTCCAATAAAAATAGCGAAATCTGCACACCGAAGGTCGGTTGTGGTTATTGATCGGGATCGGGCGTGTGTGTATCTGTTACCAAGATTCCTTGAGTTATTATCCCGAACCGCTTTAATGTCGCAGATTAAGGGCAGCCCGACAAAAAAGGATAAAATCGATTATGCTGAATTAGCGGCAAGCTATCGTGAACTTATAAGTTCAGGTGTTTGTAAAAACCAAGCTGAGCTTTCACGTTACTTGGGAGTCAGCCGAGTTTGGGTTACAAAAGTTTTTCAGCTTGGGAGTCCCAATTGAGCAAAAAGTATCGAATTCCTTTTATTGGCGTCTATAATTAATTTGTCATAAGAGATAACTTCAATATAAGCTTTACGACTCGGATTATATCCAAAATAACCCATGTTGTCAGGACTGAGTGTTACTGGATGGTCTTTACATGTTTCACGAAGCTCAGTAGATAGGTCGGCAATGATATAGCAAAAATATCTTGTGCTATCATTTATAACTATTGGGCGCCCATCTTCAGTTTCGGCAGCTTGACTTGAAATTTCGCGGATATAATTGTAAACTTGACGTATCGGGTCATCCTCTGGTTTAGATAAATTACTTCTCATTGGACGTTTGAATTCTATTATGATTATTGAACTATGCGGAGCTTCTGAATCGACAAATAAAAAATGCTGATCATACAAATCTCCGTTCATAACAACTATGTCAGGCCTTTTCTGACTCTTAGACTTCAGAGGGGTCATGCTCCTTAACTGTTTATCAGATGCTAAATATTTATGAAATGATAACTTTTCATCTATTATCCATAAGTTCTGCTGAACGTAGTCAATTTCATTGGATGTAGTACGCAAAGGAAATATTATTTCATGGATACTCTCCTCGAGTTTATAATTTCCATCGTTCTTCTTTTTTAACCTATTACTCAATAACTGAATAATTAGTTTGCGATGAATGATGTACATAGAAAGCTTTGATTTACCAATATCATTTACGTCTTCGAGATATTGGACAAAATCATTGTGATATTTTTCATAGTCATCGGGGTCATCAATATCATAATTAAGCAACTGCGTGCTTTTTTCCTTTACCTGCTGTTCAATTTTTGTGCTCATTTTATACAGTTCGATATCTAATCTCTCATTTGTGATACCATACGGTATCTCTTCAAGAATGACATCCACATGTTTTAGCAAATGTCTGTATTGTGGAGCTTCGCTAGAGACAAACTCATTAAGCTTTTCTTTCTTTTTTAATTTGATTTCTAAAAGGTATTTCTGGAGTTTATCCTTAACAAAGAGTGATATTTGGGCATTAATTTCTGTTTTCTTTAATTCTGTATTGTGGACATCATCGTCCTCTTCCTTAAAATTGAACCCTGTACGTTCTGAATTGACAATACCATCAAGATAAGGGCTATTCACATATAAATGGAACACGAACATACGTTCATCCTCATCCATGAGCTTCCTACCTAGATCAATAATTGAAGTTCCAAGATTTTCATGGAAAACTTCTCTGTCATTCGCGCAAAAATGTACTTTATGTTTACTATCATCCCCTTCATAGAACTTCAACGATCTGAAAATGAAGTCATGCTTCCCAATTTTTACTGTTTCAATAGAAGTATCTTCTTTAGTACCTTCTTTAATTACATTGTTAATATTAATTTCGGGCTCGCCATTATCAATTAAAATAATATCAGGACACGATTTAATAAAAAAGTAAGATAAGCAGTGTTCACCTATTCGGTCTGCAATGATATCTGCGCCCTTGGGGATGTAGTCCTGATAGTTCTTCTTTACGTTATGCAGCTCAACAATCGTACTTGAATCACTCGGCGGATTATCAGATAATATCGGGTTTTGAATACCTTCTGCAGTACTGCGAAATTCAAATGAGCGCTTGAAATGTTTTGATCCTTCTTTATAAGTACTCGACACTTTAACATATTCAAATGCTTTTAACCACAGTAGGCGTCCTATTCCTTTGGCACCTCTTTTGCTTTTTATTGTGGAATCCGAAGTCTGAAAAGACTTAAAATTTTCTTCTGTAAAACCAATGCCATTATCAACAATCGTAAAACCAACGATATTGCCTTTTAATTCATCTTCATCAGCTTTCAGCTTTAATACTTCTTCACGAGTAATGTAAATTAGAACTCTTCCATCGCTTCGGCCCGATTCCTCAATTGAATATATAGAATTTACGATAGCCTCAAATAATGGGTAGAGGGCTTTTGAAAAAGCGAGTTGAGTATTTTTGATCCGACCTAATAAATCAATATTCATTTCTTTCCCTCAATATTATTCAAATCATTGCTAGTATTTCTATTGGTTTTTTTCAGCAAATCAGCTATAAACTTAGCAACTTCTTTTTTAACCTGTTCCATTGGCACTTCTTTTTCAAGCGCGTTTACTAATTGAGCTACTCGAAAAGTCATAGTGCTTTCGATTCCTTCAGGGGCAAGGTATTCAGTTCTATAAGCAATGCCAGTCAGTAGTTCTTCGGCTCTCTTGGAAGGTTCATTTTCTGGAGCGATAGAATTGTAATAGTAAATCAGTCCTTTAATCGGAGGGATCAGGCTGATCAGATCTGATTTTATGAATTGTTCTTTGTTCGGTGTATAGAAAGAGATAAATGCATCGACAAGTTTATCAAATACCACTATTGTCTTAGAATCGTATTTTCTTGCTTTATTAAAAAAAAGAATCGAATTATACGGATCATCTTTGCGCGTCATGTACTCACCCGCAGCATAGTACGTATCGTACATAAGCTCTTTCCTGTCAGTCAAATGAGTGTCTGCTGCTTTTAAGCAGGTTAAAAGTTCTTCTCCTTGTGCATTATCAATGCAAAATCTGACTTTGGTCGCAAGAGCTTCGACTGGGTCTAAATTGTCGTACTGCATATACTCTTTATTTGTTCTATACAAAGATAACAGATATTTCAAACCTTTTCCAAAAAGGCTATAAATAATAGCCAACCAAACCCTCTTATTTGTAATGAGTTACAGTCGTCGTTCCTGCGGTACAAAAAGGTGTAGTTTTATGGAAGTGGTATAAGAATCATAGTATAAACAAAATAAAAGGAAATACTATGAACAGGGTTATCATATATGCCAGGGTCAGCACAAAAGATCAGAATGTGGATATGCAGCTAATAGATCTACGAGCCTATGCCAAGGCCAGAGGGCTGGAAATTGTAAAAGAGCTGGTTGACTACGCCTCGGGATCGAAGAATGATCGTGTGAACTACCAGAAGCTGTTTAATGAAGTCAGAAAAAGAAAGACAGATGGAGTATTGGTCTGGAAGTTTGACAGATTCGCAAGGAGCACCAAGGAGTTAATCAATGCTCTGGAGGAGTTTAGAGGTTTGGGAGTGGATTTTACCTCATACAAGGAGAACATCGATACATCTTCCCCAGCAGGCAAAATCTTGTTCACAATGATTAGTGCTTTTGCTGAATTTGAACGCGAAATTATAAGAGAAAGAGTCAAGGCAGGTATGGAGAAAGCGAAAGTAAAAGGGAAGCGTATTGGTAGACCTCAAATTGCTCCGTTTACACTGAATGCTGCTTTGGAAATGAGAGCCAAAGGAATAGGATATAAGACGATATGTAAGAAACTGAGAATATCGAAATCAGCTTATTATGCGGCCATAAAAAAAATAAATTTATTGCCTCACACTTGACTTTGAAAGCAAATAAACTATATTATATGTGGGGGAATTAATTTAGTACCCCCACCAGCCGAAAGGCATATAAACTACAAAAACGGTAAAATAGAATGAATATACACGAAATCAAGGATTTCTACTTATGCGGAACTCTGCTCATACAGGGCTTTCGATTGGTAGATCAGAACCGAGAGAATGGGTTTACCGTGTTTTCTTTTGAAGACTCAGATAAACTGCGTAAGACAATAAGTGAATATTATCTCGGAAAATTAAGAGTGGATCCTTCAGTTTACGGACTCACTTTACGCCAACTCAAGGGCCTCATGCATAACGGCTCTTTAGTATCAACACAAACCATGGTAACAAATAATGATTACAATAACAAGAAAGGCGCAAAATGACATTTTAACCTACTCCACTAATCCCGCTGTAACGCCAGTGATGACTAAGCAGGAAGGGGCTCAAAAAACTAAAGGATGGATTGTAAAGACAATAAACTGGAATGAGGCATCGTTAACAAGTATGGTAAAGAATGAACCATATTGCCAATCAGTTTTTATTAACGGCGAAAAATTAAAATCGAGTGTAACAGAAATGCACTTTTTTGCAGTCGATTTTGATAAAGGGGAAACGACATTTGAGAACTATAAAAATGAAAAGCTGTCCACATTTGGTTTCACAGCCTTTATGCATACAACGGTCAACCACCAGAAAGAACTTCGGGAAATTGTCAACGGCGAAGAAGTAGTTTATCCACCCAGGGATAAATTCAGAGTAATTGTTCCACTCTCACACCCAATTACAAATTCACAAGCAGAAGCTATAAAAGCATCAGGAATCATTGAGGAAATATTTTCAATGAACAAAGATGATATCGATATGAGCTTTATAGACAGTAATCGGTATTTCAAACAGAACCCAGATGCTATTGTATACTTTTATGAAAAGGAAGAAAGGTTGAGTTCTGATTTCCTTATTCAAAGTACTAAAAAAGAGGAAAAAACCGAGAGAACAAAACGAACAAAAAAAACTACATTCGCTAACAGTGATGTATTACTGAAACATGACCATACTGAAATAAAGGTAACTAACGTTAAACAGAAAGAACGGATATTTTGCCCATTCTGTGACCACACTAAAAGAACTCACCTGAATGATGCAAATGCGTTTATCGATATAAACCCAGTAGGGACAAAATATATCTTTTGTTCAAGCGAACAGAAAACATATTGGCAACAGGCATGCAACGTTGACCTAGAAAAATGCAAGCTTTTCTGGAATGCTTCGCTTGGGTGTCCTTCGATGGTTGGGTATGAATCAGCTTCGGTAGAAGATAACAGCGTGTACTATGTATTTAAGAATGATGGGGATTTTAAGAACTACTGCTGCCAAAATAACATAAACCCTTCAATCAAGGATTATCTGCCGAGACGCGAGATAATATTTAATCCTGGATTGCCGTCTGGGCTAACGGATAAGTTCTATAATCTTTTCATTGAGACAAAGTACATGCGTAAGGATTATTCCACATTCACACGGGTTGAATTGGTTGAGCTTGTTGATTTACTGAAAAGAAGAACACCCATAATCGCTGAACTTCTCCTAAACATCTTTGGTGAAAAGGAGTATGTAGAAAGATTCCTTAATTGGATCACATTCCTGCTTAAAGAACGCAAGAAGGCAGATTCAGCATGGTTAATTACATCTGAGGAAGAAGGAATTGGTAAGGATCTTATGTTCAACCGTATTCTTAAACCGTTATTCGGAGAAAAGCAGAGTCAGTTAGTAAATGGCAAACGAATAGCCAAGAACTTTAATAACCAGGATATGAACTGTTTCCTCCGTGGGTATAATGAAGTGTTTTCATCTGATGACAAAAATGGCAATACATCAAGAAAGGAATGGCTCAAAGACGCGATTACTTCGCGTAAGCAGACCATTGAGCTCAAGGGCAAGGACACTTTTGAAGCTGACAATTTCATGAACTTTATTCTGTTCTCAAATAATGAAAGTCCCATACTGCTGGACAAAAGAGACAGGAGGTTTAATGTCGTTCGTAATATTAAAGCAAAGAAAGTGAGCGCCCTGAAATTCTTCAGGGGACAGAGATTCCTCGAGGATGACATTGCGCAGGAACTCGATGCCTTTGCAGAAATCGTCTTCACTCTTAACTATGACATTGATCTGGTGAACATGGTAATAGATTCTGAAGCGAAGAAGAACATACAGGCATGCTCAAGTAATCCATACGAGGATTTTGTTAAGGCTCTTACTACGGGAGATGTTGATTATTTTCTGTTAGATGAAGTATTTAAGCCTGACACAGCGGAAACTATATTCGACAAGAATGCACGCTCAAGGGATGCAATTGAAATTGAACAATCACTTTCAAACTATAAGGCAATTCCGTCAAAGTATATGAATCGAATTGTAAAATTCCATTTCGGGCAGGAAACGTATAAAAAGACAATTGAAAAACTGAAAATGAAGGGCATAACAAATAAACCCCTCAGATTATCACAAAGTGAGGTAATAAAAGCATACATGTAACCTTGTAACTTTTTAGTAACCTGCTTGTAACCTGTTAAGTCCTTATAAAACAAGCATGTAACCTTGTAACCTCTATAATTGATAGTTTGGAAAGAATAGAGAATGAGAAATAGAAGGGCCGTTGCAAAGAGTAAATGCGAGAAAATCCTGGCAACAATATTTCACAGGTTACAGGGTTACAGGGTTACAGGTTACAAATTGCGAATTTGATTAAAAATCGAAGAATTACAGGTTACAAACTGGTTACAAGAAGTTACAAAACAGATTTGAACTAATCGAAATTTTCGAATAGTTGGGGAATTAAACAATAATTTGGAGGTTAAACAAAATGATACAAATCATTAACACAGACAGAAAAACAAAGGAAACGGCGATCGTTATTACAGATGCTTAAAACCATCGAGAAGCAAGAGCATTTTATATTAAATACCTTGAGTTCTATAAAGAATATCATGGATATGATAGATGGGAATCTGAAGAGATCGGCCACACGTTGGATCAATTAATTGCCATCCACCGCTTCTACAAAGGCGGGAAAGAGGTTGATCATCTTTGGATAGACTATACCATCTTTTTCCATAAATACGATAAATGACCTGCTTCAGCGTGGTTATTATTCCCTGGAATATTAACAATTCCTAGGGAGTCAATTAAATTAAAACAGGTATACGGGATGTACAATGTGTACGGACCGTACGCCACATTTTAGAGGTAAAAAATGAATGAGAAAATACAATTATCCAAAAACCCGTAAAAAGCGAGACGTTAGTTATTCCAAAAGCTATAAACTACTTGAAAGTTTCGGAGAGCAGGCACTGAGAGCCATGTTCGAAAAAGCTGGTATGTACAAAGTTGCAGATGAAGTGTCGGCTCTTTTGGGACTCCAAATATCGCCATACGTTGTACACCATTGCAGAAAAGTATATGGTTTAGGTACATTGTACAGCAAATAGACTAGGGAGGGGTACACCCCCTACCCACCCAAACTCGATTTTGCGGATTAAGGTTCCATAACCCACCCCCGCCCTTTGAACCAGGATTCCAGGGTACGGTCAGATATTTACCTACCCCCTGGGTAAGGTCAAATAAAATTTTTTTTTGTAAAAATAATTCGGAGCTATTAGGTGGCTCCTTCATTATTACATGTTTGAAATTCTTGAACCTCTTTTTTTTATTTCTGAACTTTGAATTTCCCCAGGTAGTTTACGAGAATTTCAGTGAAAGAAAATAAGTATCAAAATAAATATGAATGTTGCAGTTATTGCTCCAATGAGATAATATAGAAAGCGGACTTTTTTCTTTAGCGAATCAACCACAACAGATAGTTCGTTATTAATCTCTTTAAGTGTATTAATTGCCGATTCCAGTTCACTAATCTTTGCCTTCTTTTCTTTGCTACCCCATTCAGGCAAAGTAGCTAGTAAAATCTTTATAATTTCGAGAACATCTTTGAAAGATTTAGATTTTGGGAGGTCTTTAAATGGAATTTTTCCCACATACTCTGGCACTTTTTTAAGTAATGGTGCAATTTTTTTAATAACGTTTATTATTTTTGTCCAGTCGGTAATCATTCAACTATCCTTTCATTTTACAAAGCATCTGGCTCTAATCTTATGTTAAATTAAAAGCTGGTGTATAATATTAACACCAGCTAAACAAAATTGATTTACATCGTACTTACAAAATCGAATTGAAGTGGGTACTCCTTAATAAACTTTACGTCTAATAGGAAAGATTCTCCATTGCGGTTTTGAACCAAATTATTACTAACCGCTTCAATTAAGACAGGCGTTTTTGTATTCTTTATAATATGATCCCAGATTTTCTTCTCATCCTCTGAAAACTTGTCGTCAACTATCAGGATAAATAATTCATTAAAAAGACCTTCATATTTGAGTCCAGGTTTCAAGCTAATAATCTTTTGGTCAGGCCTATTTCCAAAAATTGTTGGATATACCCAGAAGCGGATAGGTTCTTTGGGGCGTGTGTTTATAAACTGTATGAAATTCATAGAATTCTCATGCATCATTGATTTGAGATCAATTTTCTCTCCTTCTTTTGTGTTGACAATAATGAATTCTTTTCGGTAACCAGTTCCAGATACATCCTTTGATGTAACCTTGAAAACAGAGGTGCTGTCATTGAGTTTTCGTTGAAAGGAAATTTCATCTATCTTCATAGATCGACTAAAAAGAAAATATGATTCCTCTTTTAGCCCAGTTGCGTCAAGAACATATTCTTTTTTTTCTTCCCATGACTTCGATTCTGCAAAATTCTTAATAATAGAACCTGGTTTTTTACTACACCCAGAAGAAAGCAAAACGATAAACGCAACCAGGCAGACTGCACTAATAGTATGTTTCATGTTGAACCTTAAATATAATTATGGAATAAATATTAAAATTAGAACTATTTGTTTTTAACCATTGGGCGCTTAAATAGACATATCATACTTTGCGGTCGTATGTTAGGCTGTAGACCTGTTACGAATTTATTATCCCCAAAGTTCGGATATGCAGTTTCCATCTCCAGCGCTGTTGAAACTAATTCCCAGCCATCTCTCCCAAGTTCATTTAGTTTTTCTTCGCTAGGGTTTATACCAGAAACCTTAAATGCCTCTGAACCTGTTCTTTCCCATCCTGTTCCATATATCCTGAGAGACTTATACTCCCAGATAAACTCTTTTTGCTTTGACGGGAAGTGGAATACAAAAATTAAAAGATTGAGCATTATTAATGCGGAAATCAGTATTGCAATTGGATTTTTGTAAAATCGTTTTCTGTCTGGTTCGATAACATGAGCTGAATCTGTGCCAAGCATCTGTTCTGAGATTTGTTCTGTGGGTTGATCGTTTTGATTTTCGTTCATTGCCATTGCCTCCAGCTAATTACTATAATTATTAATAAAAAAGGTGCGAATCCGCACTACACTATTTCGCTTAGAGGTACTGGCATACCTATCGACAAAAATAATATAAGCAGACCGCACCCAAGGAGGGTGCAGTCATACTCGCTAGTTCTTGTCGATTGAAAAGTGCCAGTTTTCTAAGCCGAACTAAGCGTAATGACTACCAAAATATGTATTTCAAAACTTTGAGAATATTTCTTGAAATATTCTCATTTACAAAGTTATCAAAATATTTAGAATCTTGCGTAGTCGTTATTTAATTACAGAGCAAATATTTTGCTTACCTGAAGCTGATAAGCAGCCCTCTGGGGTTTCTGAACCTCATGCGAAATGAAGTGGGTTATTTGGTTGTATAGTTGCCATTGGTCGGCTGCTATCGGCTGTTCATTCACGTATTTCACAACGCCTTTTCCCAGCCGCTTTTCAACGGCCTCTGTAAGCGCCTTGTTTACGCTATCATTTTGCAGGGCTTCGATCTTGTTCTGGATGACGGGGATATTCTCGTAGCTCTGTTCAACTTGTTGTTTCAGGTGATCGAGGCTCAGGCCAGATGTGTGCTTTGCATAATACTTTGCAAGCAACTGACCGAATACCATTCCGTTTGAACATATCCCGCGAATCGCCCCGAAATACGATCTAACGCCCTCGCTCCCATTATACGAATTATGTAGAAACAGGCTAAGCGCTATTTCGGATGCGCCATCGTTAAACACGAGCTCTGGGAAGGTCACCTGCAAGCGCATACGTTCATCACTCACGAAGCTGTGGCTGTCGTCGATATACCACCTGCTGTCAAAATTACTCAGTTGATCTAAGAGCGGTTTTATTATTTCGTTGTTTGGAACAACTTTGTACGAATCAGACATGATTGAAATAAGCTTGCCATTATCTTCGCGCGTAATCGCCTTGTAATCGTTGGAGACAATTAGCTTACCAGTATCATCTTCCACAAAAACCTGCTTTTCAACAATTGGAAATTGAAATTTCCAGAGTTTATCCTGATTATAATGCATTTGACCCTCCATATCCATTTGCAGGAACACGTGAGCGAGCAATAAAAAGAGTAACTGCAACTGACTTTGCATCCATGAGTCCGCCAAGTTCGTTCTGAATCTTGACAGCATCACGACATGATTCCAGCATCAATTGGTAGAAATTGTCTGTATTTCCAGTAGCCAGTGGTGGAGCGGAAACAGTTTGTTGAGCCTTTTCTACCTCTACCTCATAGACAGTGATTATCTTCGAACCACGCTGTTCGGCTCGCTTAAGCAGTTTAGCGCGATCTCCTTTCTTCAAGTCTTTCAGTTTGTCATGCACTTCGGTTGGTGCAAAAAAGGAATACTCGGTCTGCCCGTCGCCATTGCGAACAGCATACAGGTAATATTCACCATACGAACTTTGTCCAACTTGGCATTTGTCAAACAGCAATTCTACCGAGCACGGCTGATTCAACTGCAACTCCAGTTTCTTCCTGTCCGCCATCTTCATCATCCTTTCTGTTGTTTAATTTGTATGAGAACTCTTCTTTGCCTTCAATAACTTTTATCCCTGGAGGCGGGGTGTAATGTGTTTTAACATATGCCTTAATCTTTGATAAATCAGGCTTAACGCTTTCTGGCATAACCGAAAGCATCTCTGGTCTGGCATTTTTTAAGAACAATTCCAGATCCGTGATCTCGACCTTATCAGGCTTCTTGTGTACTTTTAGCACACCGTGAGGAAGATCAAGAGTTTTAACCTTCCTTTCACGAATGAATGCCTCAAGCTTTTTTTCAATCCACTCGATTTTTACCTGTAAACCGTGGTTTTTGTTTAAGGCCCATTGCTTGATAATTGCCACTTCCTTATCTGCCTCAGAAAAGTTATGTGCAATTTGATCCTGCATCTGCTGTACCTGCGTCAGCAGCAAGTCGAAGTATGATTCTGTGTACTGCTCTTCCTTTGCCTCAGCCTCAGCCAGAAGCTCATCTAAGAAGTTTTCACTTTCTGTCATGATTGCTCCTTGCTATCAGATGATTTCGAACCGTTAACAAAAGCCAGGAATGCAGCTGCTATGGCTGCCAAGATGCCTTTGATTGTGTTCCAATTCATAATTTAATTTCCTTTCCAAGGGTTGAAAATGATTGTTTGTTTAATCTCTAACACCGAATAAATACTGTATTTGTTCGGCGAATTGGGGGGTAAAGAGAAGCACAAAGCTCCTCTTTAGTAAGCCTAAGCATACTGAACGTTCAAATGAAAGAATTGTACAAAGAGTTCCTTCAGCTGGGTAATGACTTTTTTAACCGTGGCAGCGGTTAAATGTGCCTTTTCAGCGATTCTAGAAGCCTTGTAGCCCTGTATAAGCAGGTCGAAAACCTTGCGCTGGATGCCTGTAAGTATTTCAAGCCATGCCTTATAATCAACATTGAAAGCCAGGGTGCTATCCACTATTTCCTTATTGCGGACATTGCCTGTCATCCATTCATCGAATTCGACTACTGATGTGGGGCTATCTGGCCTTCTGCGGTAGAAGCCAAGAGGATCCATCGTGCTGGTTCCACCACCACCGCCTTTTACAACGCTTCGCACATCCACGGATTTTGCCCTCTGGGTTACAAAGCACTTATAGTCCTGCTTCTTGATTTCTTTACCAGCGGCTACATCTCGCTGATATTTCTCATAAGACTGGCAAACAAGTTCCTGTATCTTGTCTTTGCGTCTTTCATCATAACGGAGTACTGCATAATAGGCTTGCTCTGATACAACAGGGTATAACTCATCCCAAGTCATATTTTGGCTCCTATTTATTGAAATTTTCTTGCGGCTGGACCACATTTGGTAGGATCTTGGGTGGATGTTTTTCGAGGTATTAAACATGAAGGGCAGCAGTCACTACCCTCTAGTATTCTTATACCTATTTCTTAGGAATAATTAGCTATAGCTTAACTTAAATTAACTTCAGTTTTCTATAGTACTTAAAGCATTGAAAATAAAGGTGTTGTAAATTTCCAAAAAAGATAGATAAAAAATAATTGGAATTATTCGTAATTTTGAATAGACATTGTATGATTTATAGAGGTTTCCAGTCAGTTATTATTCTAACCCATAAATAACAGAAAGGTTACTACTATGAAGAAGACAGTTGTCCGTCGTATTTCAAAATCGCGCATAAACGCATATTTGCGCAGCGCTAACACAAAATTAACTCAGGAAGAAAAACTTGCAGTTAAAATTGCTGTTGAACAGTCAGAACTTGAGCAGCTTAAAAAACAAGGTGTTTCAAATTTAGTTCTTAAAGGACGTGAAAATAATATTCGGAAATTAAACTCCGAACTGTTTTCCGTTCGAAAAAGACGGCTGGAATCAGAGCGTAGGTTTGAAGATGCCGTAAGGCATAACGACAGTCTGAATGGCGGAGATAATTTTCGAAATTCAGATGCTGCCTAGCAATGTCTTGGGGCGGTGCCTCGGTACTGCCCCTTTTTTATTAATTATTATAGATTTTATGGTATATAAAGACGCATATAAACAGCTTGAAATCGTCTTGCAGGAAATCGCCCAAATAAAAACTATTTATCAGAGAGCCTGTGAGAAAAAAAACACGAAAGACTTTGACGGTTGCCTTTGGACATTGCGTAATACCCTTGAAGGAATTTGTAAGAACATTTATCAAAACGAATTTAATATCAAGACTGATGGTCTTGATCTCAGAAACATTATTAAAAAGCTTGAAGAGGAGAAAAAAATACCTAAAAATATTATGCCTCATGTAAGAACGATCCAGACGTTTGGAAATTTTGGGTCTCATAATAGCGATAGTAGCACAGGGAAATTAAATGAGAAAATGATACAACCACCCCTAACAAGCATGGAAGTATTTCTCAATTGGTTTATAAGTGAATATCATGAAGTGCCAGAAAAACCTCAAAAGGCTTCGAGTAAGCAAACAAATATCCTCGACTATATATTCCCAACCGAGCTTTTGAAGAGTATTTACAGTTCAATAGAAAAAATTTTTAGTTAGATAAAGCCTTTAAGAGGGGAAATTGCTTTGTATTGCATATTTAGGAATCTTGTCCATTCCAACTGAAATTGCCCCTGCTGGCATGATCAGCAAGTCATGAGTAAATGAAGTCCTGATCTGATTCAATCATATTATTGGACTATTTTAAGCAAAATCAGACAATTCCCATCTGTGTTCTTCGCTTTTATTGATGAAATCCAAAATATTCAGAAATAATTGTTTGTTTTTGAATAGATAATTTTTAGCATGTAAAGTCGGAATATTTAATGATAAACGGACATCAGGAACTAGTATGGTTTATTAGGAATATAGTCAATAAATTGCAGGGGTCATACCGCCCGCCCCAATATAGGAAAGTTATGCTCCCGATGACGGTATTGCACCGACTGAATTGCATTCTTGAACCGATCAATGAAACAGTTCTTGCCGAGTATAAACGCCTAAAAGACAAGGGACTCAAGGATAATGCACTTCATACCGTGAGCTTCACATGATAAGTTTGTTATCTCATACAGTTCTTAAAGAAAGAATTGGGTGATTGATGTTGTTTCAGAAAGGAATCCAGGATATGAACTTTCCAACCTTTCGACTAATGAATGCAGCGTAGTAAATTCTGACGATAATATTATGTTTATAAGCGAGGTTCCTGGGGGCACTTTTGAAGTCACTAAGAATTTTATCACAAATGACGAAGAGCTTAAGAAATTCCTAGATATAGCCTGAAGCGATTATAGATACTTATTTTAGTTTTTTGCTCTACTATCCGCCAATACTTCAACTTTATTTGTTACCTTAGAAGCATAATTTATTAATTACTTATATATGAATCTATTTCAAACACAACAAGCAGAAAATAAACGATACTACTTCTATAGGAAACGGAAAAATGATTTCGAAGCAGTAGAACTTGATGAAATTAATGTTTTGGCGCTAAATAAATTAGCAGATATTTTTAAGAAGAGAAATTCACTTAGAATACCAAGAATTCTTTTAGATAATTGGGATTATGTTGCTTTATTTAACTCAAATGGCAATATTGAAAAAGCAAATTCCTTATATTTTATTAAAGATTGTTCTGTATATGACTTAAATAATTCATTAAATGATCTATCGTCAAAAGAATGGCTCTCCGAGACTGTGACTGTTTTTACACAAAAAGGACTAGGGAAAAGCAATGCTCATGCGCAAATTGAAAAACAACACCCAGCTCCATTTTCATTTCAAGATGTAGGTCGTTTAATTAGATTTTTTACAAAAGAAGGGGATTGCGTTTTAGACCCTTTTGTTGGAGTGGCCTCAACACTAAAGGCATGTGCAGTTGAACATAGAATCGGTTATGGCTTTGAGCTAAATGATAAATACTATCAATTAGGGAATCAACGTCTTGAATTAGAAATATCGCCTGATGAAATATATCGTAATAAACAAAACTTATTACATGGTGATTGCCGCGATTTGTTAAAGAAGTGCACTGATCAAATGTTTGATTTCTTAATAACTAGCCCGCCTTACTGGAATATTTTGGATACTGTCGATCATAAAGTAAAACAGACTCGAATTGCAGATAAATTAGACTCAAAATATAGCACTTCTGAAAAAGATTATGGAAATATTGAAACCTATGAAGATTTTATTAATGAACTCTCGTATTTCTTTGATTCTTGCAGTCGTGTGTTAAAATCTAGAAAATACATGGTCGTCATAGTAAGTGACTTTAGAAAAAAGGATAAATTTTATTTGTTCCATTCTGACCTGTCAAAAGAAATCGAGGCACTTGGTAATTTTTCATTGAAAGGTGTCAGAATATTGCATCAAAAATTCAAAAGTATTTACCCATATGGCTATCCTTTTTCGTTTGTACCCAATATTCACCATCAATATGTTTTAATCTTGCAGAAAAATAAATGAGTATTCTAAGGACAAACACAATTTATAATGGTGACTGCATAGAACTAGTAAAGTCAATAGCCGACGACTCAATTGATTTGATAATTGCAGATCCTCCATATAATCTTAATAAAAATTTTGGTAATAGAAGTGATATTTGGGATAGTGTAAATGATTGGTTGGCTTGGTCAAAACAGTGGGTCGATGCAGTTCTACCCAAGTTAAAGGATACTGGCTCGATATTTATTTACGGTATTCACAATTATCTGTGCTATATTCAATGCTATTTGTATGAAAAAGAGCTTCATTACAGGAGACAAATAATATGGTATTATGAAAATGGCTTCTCAGGTTATAAAAATTCACCTTTGGCCTTATATGAACCAATTTTATGGTTCTCGAAATCTGATGTTTATACATATCATACAATTAGAGAACCCTATAAATCCACAGAAAGATTAAAAAACAGAATTATTAAAAATGGGAAAGTATGGACTCCCCATCCAGAAGGTAGACAGGGAGGAGATGTATGGTACATACCAGTATTAGCTGGGAAAAGGTTTGCTAAAGAAAAAGTTAATCACCCGACACAAAAGCCTGTTGCGATTTGTGATAAAATAATAAATCATTTTTCCAATGAAAATGATACAGTCTTAATTCCTTTTGCAGGCTCAGGAAGTGAATGCGTCAGCGCATTAAAAAACAAACGGAACTTTATCGGGATAGAAATAAATCCTGAATATGTTCAGATAGCCCAGTCAAGGATTAATGAATTTATGGACTCTATTTGACCGCCTGAAACAAACTTATTTCACCATCTGTAAAACTCATAATAAGTTCCTTCAACTCATCAGAAATAGTATCGAGAATGCTATAGTTAGACTTTGAAATGTAAAAGCTATGAATTAAATCGTTCAGCGAGATTTTCTTATCAGAGTATACCAATAATAATAATATTGCCAAAGGAACAGTTCTAATTCTGATGCCTAACTCGCAATTAATATCCTGAATAATTTCGTAATAATCTGAACGCTTATTTGGGAAACTGGAGATGAATATCACGGGTATAATTTTATCAATTGGGATTTTGTAACGATTGTGCAATACTGCAATATCGTCTAAAATTTTACGGGGGCGATCTAAGGTATCATTTTCTCTTAAGGCGATTTCTCCAACCATATAATAATTATCTTCAAGTTTCGCAATTAAATCGAATCGAATATCATTGTTCCCGATTGCACGTAGTACTGCTTTTAGACCGCATTGCAAAAGCATATTTCGCACAACAATGTTTTCATAACCATTACTTTGTCTGGATTCTGCTTTTATTTTTTCAGTAACATTTATTAAATGTTCTATCGTTATACCCGATAGTGATAATTGTCTTGGTAATTCTGTTAATTTATTTTGCGTCAATAATACATTCTCATCGAGTGCATTACTAGTTTTAAGGAACTTGCTATCATTGTTAATGACAACAAAGCTTTCCCCCAGATAGAGAGCTCCATATTTACAAGCTGAAACACATAAACCACAATTAATGCAATCTTCGCTACTTATCACAATTTCGAATTGCAATGAATTGGATAAATGAATACATCCAGACGGACACAC
>JAJTBW010000289.1 GCA_021286705.1 Sphingobacteriia bacterium | reverse complement strand
TATTGAACCAGAGAATTTGTTGAAAGAAGTATTAAAAAAAGATTAGAGATGAAAATAGCCATTATAGGTTCAGGATTTTCAGGGCTTTCTGCAGCGGCTTATGCCACAAAAAATGGAAATGAAGTACACGTTTTTGAAAAGCATGACCAAGCAGGCGGAAGGGCAAGGCAATTTTGCACGCCCCAAGGATATGTTTTTGATATGGGACCAAGCTGGTATTGGATGCCTGATATTATTGAAAGATTTTTTGCGGATTTCGGGTACAAACAAACGGATTTTTTTGAATTAGTTTCTTTAAACCCACAGTTTGAAATGATTTTTTCGGATTTGAAAATGAATTTGCCTGAAAGCTTGGATGATTTGAAAAGTCTTTTTGAAAAAATAGAACCTAGTGCAGGCAAACAGTTGGAGAAATTTATGCAATCGGCAAAGTTTAAGTATGAAGTTGGAATGCAAGATTTTGTAAACAAACCTTGTCATAATTGGAGTGAATTTATATCACCCAAAATCGCTAAAAGTGTTTTGAAATTTGATTTGTTATATTTTTAGGAGCATCTCCAAAAAATATTCCTGCATTGTATAGTCTGATGAACTACGGAGGTTACGCTCTGGGTACACATTATCCAATGGGCGGTTTTTACCAGTTGGTTTTAGCAATGAAAAGTGTGGCTGAAAAACAAGGGGCTAAATTTCATTTTAATAAAACTGTTGAATATATCAATACTCAAAATGGGGAAGTAAAATCTCTTACAATTAATGGAGAGAATATTGAATTTGATGCAGTTATTGCTTCTTCGGATTATCACCACACTGAATCACTTTTGGATAGCGAGTTCAGAAATTATGATGAGCAATATTGGAAGAAAAGAACTTTTGCTCCATCAAGTTTGATTTTTTATTTGGGTATTAATGAAACGATTCCTAATTTAAAACATCATACGCTTTTCTTTGAAAACGATTTAGATGACCATATTGATTGTATTTACAGTCATAAAAGATGGCCTGAAAAACCTTTGTTTTATGCGTGCTGTCCTTCAAAGACAGATGATAGCGTTGCTCCAAAAGGAAAAGAAAATTTGTTTTTACTTATGCCTGTAGCGATAGGAATTAATGATGATGAAAGTATCCGTGAAAAATATCTTAGAGATATGCTGTTAAGAATCGAAAAACACACCGGCATCAGTGATTTAAAATCTAAAATTGAATACCAAAGAAGTTATTGTGTGCGTGATTTTGTTTCTGATTACAATGCTTACGGAGGGAATGCTTATGGTTTGGCTAATACGCTAAATCAAACAGCGGTATTAAAACCAAAACTCAGGAACAAAAAATTAAAAAACTTATCTTAGTACATGACAAAAATCACAAACAATTGATATTCAGATAAATATGTTAATAACTTGGTAATAACTTTTTTGACTTTATTGATTTAAATACTGATATTCAGTATCTTGGATGAAACACTAGCAGGTATGACACCAAGATACATGAACACCAGTATTGAGAGTAAAAATAGTATTTTATTCTCAACTTTATCAGAAATTTTCGGGGATAGGATGAATTTAGCCCGAATAAAGTTCTTTGGCTTATTTATTTGCGCGCTTTGCAAGGTACAGACGGTTTGTTTTGAGAAACTCGCTACAGCCTTTGACACAGATGCAAAAGTTGAATCCTCATTACGGAGAATACAGCGTTTCATGTCTGAATATGCGCTGGATACCAAGCTCATCGCTAAATTTGTATTCACGATGTTGCCGCACAAAGGGCCATATCGTTTAACAATGGACAGAACAAATTGGAAGTTTGGGAAATCTAACATTAACATACTGGTACTTGCTGTGGTTTACAGAGGGATTGCATTTCCTCTGTTGTACAAAATGATGCCCAAGTTTGGCAATTCATCTACGGCAGAAAGAATAGGGTTGATAGATCAGTTTATTGAACTTTTTGGGCTCCAAAGCATTGATTGTTTATTGGCAGATCGTGAGTTTGTTGGCCAAAAATGGTTGGCATACCTTAATTCCAATCGGATTCGATACCACATAAGAATAAGAGAGAACTTTTGGGTTGATATTCCACGAAATGGTCATCGGGTAAAAGCGTCTTGGCTGTTTAACAATTTGTCATTCAATCAGTTTGAGTTTCATCATGGCATTGTGAGCATTAATGGCCGGCTTTGCTATCTTTCTGCCTCAAAAGTGAAGAATCACAAAGGACTGCCTGAGCTTCAGATAATCGTTTCTTTCAACAAACCAGATGAAGCTCAATCAGTGTACAAAGAAAGATGGCAGATTGAGTCGGCGTTTAAGGCGTTGAAATCAAGCGGCTTTAATATTGAAGACACGCATCTTACAGATATAGACCGCATCAGTAAAATGCTTGCACTGATTATTTTTGCTTTTACGTGGGCTTATTTAGCTGGTATTTATCTTGATGCTATTCGTCCAATTGAAATCAAGAAGCATGGTAGAAAAGCCAAAAGTTTATTCAAAGCTGGACTGGTTTTTATTGCCAACGCGTTGTTCTCTAATGATATAAATAAATTTATTGACTGCTGTAAATTTTTGTCATGTACTTAG
>JAJTBW010000288.1 GCA_021286705.1 Sphingobacteriia bacterium | reverse complement strand
CTGAAAGCACAAAAACTAACAACATTGAAAAAAATGTCATTGTTCTTCGCATAAATTTTTTGTTTTTAAGTGGTTATTTTCTTGTTTTTCTGTCTTTACTTTCTTTCTCGGCTTGATGGTAACGGTTACATGGTTGAGTAGATCGGGGGACTTCCCCTCAAGTCTCTCACTAAACCGTGCTTGATAGTTTCCCATCACAGAATTCCAATGAAAACTACACTAAACTCGGGTCAAAAATTCATAAATCGCTGGAGCTTCGTTGGAGTTTACTTGACTTTTCAAAAATAGCTTTCAACAGGTGCTTTCTTGCTGAGTGGAGAGCTAAGAGTTGAAAGCCTGAGTATTATGGGTAGTACATTCTCATTTAATTTTCTTTGTCTGATTAAATAAATCTCTGTCACTTTTTTAGGCAAAACGAATGGTTCACAATTAACCTCGTGGTCTTTTGTATTTGCTTGGATTACCGTCGTAAAGTGAACAACGAAGCTTCAGTTGATTCTGAACCACAATAGTCTTTGATTAGAGGAACTATAGTTGCTGCCGCGTTTACAAAAAGAGGAATGATATTAAAAAAGACTCTCGATTCATCTAATTCGTATTATTCGGCATATTCAATAAATTTCTCAGTATTAAGGTACTCGTTTATTATGTTTCTAGTTTCCTTTTTTATCCTAGTTTCTTTTTCTGGCAGATTAAGGAGTTTTTTTAAGTCAATCCAAGAAACGTAGAGGTCGAATGTGCCTGCACCTTCGTCTGAACAAGTAAAGTCAACTAAAATATACCGTTCCATATGCTCTAAAAATCTCGCTTCTTGCGTATGATGGTATATAAAGGTCTAATTCTATTTGTGGCGTTATGGTGACGTGCATTCCGACTTGCTAAGATTAAAGCTAATGATGCTGATTTATACCAATCAATTGGGCTTTTTTCTAGTTGTTTTCCGATAGCATCATACAAGTTGTGAAATGAATTTAAAACACCAGTTAATCCAGTTTCAATATTTCCGACAGCTTCGGCTCGATCAACAAAAAGCAGCCGTCCTTGATTAGCATTAAAATTAGCTTTGAGTAATACTCTCAAACTTTGTGATAGTTCTTCAAATGAATGTTCAATTACTTTACTGCGTGACATCTTTTTGCTTGTTTGTTGATACTTTGCATGACCCATAACAATTCAATATTATGAACATCTTGTTTGTATAGGCGAACATCTGTTTACATATATTCACCTTATTCTTATGTGTTGTTGTTTGTAGTGGTCTGGTATCTAGTTAATTATCAGATTTCATTAAATTGTTATTAGTTCGTATATACATTTAACATTTATACCAAAACCTCAAAATTTGCAGTAAAGCTTATAAATATGACACTGCACGTCAGTCCCATTAATACAGTCTAAATTATTCAGATTAAGTAAACTAACGATTAATTTCAATGATTGCAAAAATACGTTTTTATTTTCCAAATTCTGTAAACAAAATGCATGTTTTACAGCATACATATTTGTACTAATGTGCAAATGTGTTAAGAGGTATGCCCTAAGGTAGAGCAAAACAACCAACATTATCAAGTATTAGCTTCGAAGCGTTTAACTGATAGTGGTTAAATTCAATTGTAACCACCTGCAATTACTCTCAGTGCATGAACACATATTTGGTTAAGAACAATACACTTAAAACACAAAATCCCCGACTTATTAAGCCAGAGATTCTGCCAATTGTTTTGAAATTACCTTATAAACTACAATCCACTATCAGCATCCGAATACGACATATACTCACAACTATCATCCGGGCTCATATCAACATACAGCTCACAATCCGGGCAAATTCTTGTTTCGAGCAATCCTTCATTATAAAGTGCTTCTTCTTCAGGCGTCAGGATATATAAATCCCGGCAAATATCACAACGTACTTTCATGTTTTTCAGATTTAATGGATTCAACAACTTGATTGATGTTCGCTTCAAACCGGATAATATGGTTTTCAGTTCCACCCCGGAACTCCCGTTGAAGCATGTCTTTTGTGGGTTGAGAAAGTCCGGTGTAGGCAGACCGAAGTTTGCCTGCCATTCCGGAGATTGATTTTAGTTTGCGAAGGTCTCGTCTGTTTGCTAACGTAACTTTGTTTTAATGATTGAGTAGATTCAGCTTTTTCACCAGTTCCGGCACTGTGGTACCGTAGGTTCGCTTTTCATCTTTGACAGCTACTGCCGGTTTCTTACCTCTGGGAGAGATTACATACTCGATGCTGTAACCGTTGCTGTATAGCATTATTTCAGCTTGTCTTTGTCATTATTACCCAGCTCCTCATATTACGTTGATAGTTTACATTGCTTCTCAGGGCATCAACCCAAGCGCTTTTAACTTCCTCATCGAGAATATCCATTACTGCTTTATAGGTGCCATAACGATTGCCATAGGTTGAGTAACTAATTACCGGGTCGGTTTTGATATACTCCAACACCTCTTCGGTTTTATCTCCGAATAATCCTCTAAGTCCTTGGTTATACTTTGCAACCTGACCGTACTGGTCTGTAGTGCAGGTTGAGTACATTTCAACCAGCTTTTCTTTGATGAATTCTTTCATAA
>JAJTBW010000287.1 GCA_021286705.1 Sphingobacteriia bacterium | reverse complement strand
AACATAAGAGAACATAAGAGCGTCATAAGAGAGATATAAGAGAGATATAAGAGGGATGCTTTAGAGATGTTCAATATCAGATAGTTGGAAGCATGGCTTTTTGGGGCTGGCAGGGTAAATCTGGAAGGGATGGGCGGTTAGATTGTCAATTTTATTTGGCTAATATCTCGTTAAGTCTTAATAATCTATCATTTAAAAACATCATCTTTGAATTTTTGTCATGTACTTAGAAAATTCCCTCCTGTCTACCTTTGCTTTTGGTCAATCAATTGATAACTAACACCTCAAGATTATGAGTTAATCATCTGTCAAATGCATTTTCGCCCTGATTAATAAATACCCAACATTTGTGCCTTTATTGGGCATCTCACTACTTCTCTATGACTTTATGGTTACTGTATAAATTAGCAAACCTGAAGCTCCTACAGATTTATTCGATATCTATGCAGACCTTATGTGTAATTGTGAGAATTTGTTACATTTGTAAATGTCAGGCTATTCTAAAAAGATCTCTTTGATTAATGTTCTGAGTGTTTATTATGTTTGTCGTATATCTAGCTCTAATCTTATTTAAATCTAAATCATTAAAGAAATGGATAACAGTTATTGGGACAATGTAACAGTGAAAGATGTTGTAAAAGCTATAAAGCTCTCTCAAACAAGTAAAGAAAAACAGGTAGGTGCAAGAAATACTTTTGTGATCTTTAATGGTGAGCCTTATCCCGGTAAACATATTAGGGAGTTAGCGTTTAAGGTGGCTAACAATATGGAAATTCAGAAAGATGACTTTAGTGGTGGAATTGAGACTGTTAATTTCTTTTTAAATCTCGGTTTTTCAGTTCTATATAAGAATGAAGAGAAGCGACCTAACATTGATACTCAAAACACTATTAATTCTTCTGATAGAATTGATCATATTAGTGCTATTAAAAAGAATCTCTCCGTCGTGAAGCAGAAGTGTGCTTTGCAGTTGCATCTGCAAAAATACTATGGATATATTGAAGTAGAGAAGAAGTTTGATTGGCTAAAAACTCCTGATTTAAGTGTCTCTGAGCGGGTTCCTGCGTCCAAGGATTACAGAAAGATTGTGACTGCACTATCAGAATATAGAGGTAATAGTGGGTTTATTAAGAAAAATGGTTTTGCCCTTTCTTGTGATATTGTTCTTGAAGAGTTTAAAGTTATTATTGAGTATGATGAACGACAGCACTTTAGTAAAGCACGTTTAATAACATTGAAGAACTATCCTTCATCAGTTGAATTGTTTTATTCAAAAGAGGACTGGATTTGCAGTTGTCAAGAGATAGCTGCAAAGGATAATGATCCTATAGACAGAGATGAAAGAAGAGCTTTTAATGATTGTGTCAGAGATATTGAGGCCGCTAAAAATGGGTACAAACTTGTTCGGATTAAGCATGAGCAGATTGATTGGGAGTCTGTTGATGCCAAAGAGGCTTTAAAACGAATTATTCCTTTAAGTTAATATATAATAATGCGTTATGAATCATAAAATAGCACGACTTGT
The DNA here is from genome assembly GCA_021286705.1 of Sphingobacteriia bacterium. Taxonomy (GTDB): domain Bacteria; phylum Bacteroidota; class Bacteroidia; order Bacteroidales; family TTA-H9; genus JAJTBW01. The sequence continues at coordinate 1,068 of JAJTBW010000287.1, read as the reverse complement.
AGTTCATGGAGCTAAAAAAGATAAAGCAGTATCTCGGGATACGTTTACGAGATTTATTGAGAAATTTGTTGAAGAAGAGTTCAATAAACGCCATTATGAGTTTGTCTTAACTTACGGCCGTTTTTTGATGTTTGAATTTCCAACCGATCTCTGTGAGAATCTCAAACTAGAGGAGATAGAGAGGAAGCGTATCTCCTCATTACAGGATATTGCCAGTAATGAAGTTGATTCATTTTTTAAATCACTTTTACCCGAGATTTACCAGAAGTTAAGAACCATTGCAGATTTCTTTTTTGTTGGAATAGATGGATACAACAGCGGAAATGATAACCAAAGAGTTGAACTGATCGCCGTCTATGATCTTAAGAACGAAACAATTATTCGATGGACTGGAAAGTTTTACCCAACAGAAGATCAAAAAAGAACTTTGATAAAGGTGAATGACCTTAATAGCCATTTTATTGAATTGAATAATCAAAAAGTCTTAATACTTGGTTGCCATGATCTGAATGTTTATCATCCACGTGGGCAGGCTGTAGCTACACCTGATGGCTTTAGGAGGCTGTTGGCGGACAAATTTAAGAGGAAGTGTAAGAAATTTAGTCCTGAAGTTGTATTACAACACCCTCATAAGACTGATTCCCCTCGAATCTGGTTACAATCCTGGAAAGCTTTGGAGATTCATCTCCCGTCGGTTGCTCACTACGCCAGTGGGATTTATTTTGCGAATTACAAAAAAGACACTAGTGAGAATATACCTCGTGCGACAATAACTGATGTTCTTGAAATGACTAAGAAAGGCGATGTGGTAGATTTCTATTTTTATAGGGGGCGTCTGAAGTTGATGTAAGTTAAGGATAGGGGTGAAAGGGAACCTCGCTTGGAATTAGCTTAATTTACCAATTAGTTTTACTAGTGTCCACTAAAAATTTAAGTATAATTGCCCCTGATCATTTTCGGACATGTCATCCAATTTTTCTGTCTTTCTAAAGAGTTCTCTGATCGGTGTTTTGTCAAGAAGAGACATGCTGAAGATGCGCAGTACATCGAAAGTACTTCTATTAAGCT
>JAJTBW010000082.1 GCA_021286705.1 Sphingobacteriia bacterium | reverse complement strand
CTAGTATGGGAATAATTGAAGATTTAATTGGATCAGTTAGTGAAAAGGAAATTAAGGATTTTGTGATCTCTAAAACGTCTGAGTATGATTATTTCAAGAATGACTTTTTGATTGAATTTGCTCCAATGAGACAGAATAAAGATGTAAATATTTATAATGATATTTTTAGAGATTTACTAAATGAATTTGATATAGACTTTAATGATCCGGATAATAATGAGGATGATTATTATTACGATGATGATTATGATGATGAACAAGTGGGTGTTGAATCAGGAAAGGGCTTTTATCAATTTAACCTTATTGACCGTTGGTGTGGCAAGCTAATATCTTTGAAAGATGATTGTGAATATAAAGAGGTTATACTTATTTCTAAAGCATTAATTGAAGAATTGGCGGAATGGTCGTTTGGGTTAGATCAGGAGTGTTCTCAACGTTTGGATCCTGTTTATCTTTCGCTTCCTTTTGATTCGTTGACTCAACTTTTCTTAGAAGGGCATCTAGATGCTAATGAGCTATTCGATTATTGCAAGCATGAGATGGAGAAGGAAAAATACAATACCGAACTTTTCTCCAACTTATTTGCTTTTTTCAAGATCGTTTTATCGGCTAAGGTAGATCGTAAGAATTTTATTCCTTTTGCTGATGCACAATTAGCTAAACTCGATAGTTCGAACCATGATATGATTTCTCGTATTCTTATGACAAAAGTCTCATTCTTTTTAGAGCTTAGTGATTATGAATCGGTAATGAATACCGCAAAGGATAATCTTCATGTTTCGGCATTTATAAATGACCTGCTTGATATGTTGGTTGAGAAAAAGGAGTTTTCTGAGGCAAAAAAAATTATAAGAAGTCTTTCTCAGAGAATTAATCAAGACGATTATCCATTGAATTTAGAGATTGATATGGATCAATGGCTAATTAAGATTGCTGTTGCTGAGGGTGATGTTGATGAAATTAGACGGCTGTGTTTGATGTCGCTTATAGTTAATTTTAGATTTGAGAATTATATTACCTATAAGTCGAGTTATCCTCCACAGGAATGGAGCGCTGGATTTAATAGACTTATTCAATTCTATAATGATAATTCTTTATTCTATAATGAGAACCTTTTAGAGATATTTCAGTTTGAAAATCATAAAAAAGGTATAATTGATTACTTAAGTGCTCACTGTTCTAGTTCCGGGCTTGGGCGATATCATCGTTTTATTTCTAATGAATATCCGGCTGAGACATTAGAGCTTTTTAAGCTTGTCATCGATCAACGAATAATGGATAATACTAAACAAGCTTATGAATCAGTTATTCCACTTTTTAAGTTGATGATTGAGATTAAAGGGGGAACAACCTATGTTAAACAACTTCTTGAGACCTATCTCACTCAATACAAGCGAAGACATGCTCTAGTCAAGGTCTTTAACGAATTTAAGGAGACTAATCGTAAGTTGAAATAGATCTTTTTCCTGCTTCTGTATTGTCTCTCGTTTGGTCATCGAATCTTATCTTACAGCTAAAGTGGCCTTAAATCTTTCTTTAGCTGTAATGCTACATATAATAATGTCTATATGTTATCGTTCTTTAATGACAATGATGATTGACGGGAAGGTCTCATCATGAAAACGGAGTATGTTAATTCTAAGTACATGACAAGAATTCAAATATATTGATAAGTTGTTGATTATTTGAGTTTAATAAAGTGTAATAAGTTTTGTTTTCGGGGTGCTACCTTAACATGATTCTTCAAGCCAAAATAGGTTTGACCATTCTTCTTTGTATATCTGGCATCGATATCCTTTTGGCCGTTATTTATGCGGCTAATCATTTCATAATTCACCACCTTGTCGTCCTTTTATTTTTTTATTCTCTTCCTTTGTGTTTCTTTGGCGTGGTGCCTCAACAAAGGTTGCATTAATCATTTTTTCTTTCATTGATCATCAAGCTATTTTCTTGAAGTAAGGCATGAAAGGAATTAAAGAGATCCGAGACTGTCTCTTTCTCTTCGAGTTTTCTATAAAAGACCAAATGGTATTATAACTAGGAACTTTATTCCCACTGGATAAGCCAAAAAGATCTTAAAACTTAATCTATTTATGATCAGATATTCTGTAGCTTCAATAGATTACTTTAGAAATCCTCGCAAATATATTCCTTTTTGAGTTGAGCGCCTAAGTGCGAACTCTTTATCAGAAAATTCTATCTTGCTAATGTTTCATACCATAGAGTGTTAATCTTCATGTCAATTGTTGTTGAATCCCCACTCGCTTGTTCTAATATCTTCTTAATCTGATTCATTGGTTCAGTTTTAAATGTTGCTGGAAAGGGTAAGGTTATCTAAAATTCAACGATTTAAGATAGATTCATCTATCTCCCAAGTCTCTTAGAATTTAGATGTTCACCTGAATACAAAATCCATTTATAGACTTTTTCTATTACGAGAGGGAAGATAAACAATGTTAAGATTGTAGCAGTTATTAATCCTCCGATAATAACAATAGCAAGTGGTTTTTGAGCCTCAGAACCGATTCCGGTGGATGTTGCAGCTGGTAGTAAACCTATAGCTGCCATCATTGCTGTCATGAAAATTGGACGAACTCGTGATTGTACTCCTTTTTCTAAAGAATCAGCCAAAGTTAATCCTTGCCGAAGCTTAGTCTTTATAACGGAAATCATGATTACACCGTTTTGAATGCAAATTCCAAATAGTGCAATAAAACCAATACCTGCAGATATACTAAAATTGGTGCCGGTTATTAATAATGCAAGTATACCGCCAATAGCTGCAAAGAATACATTGACTAAAACCAAACTTGCATCGCGTACATTCCCAAACAGTGTAAATAAGATTAAGAATATCATCAAGATACTTATGGGTACAACTTGTTGCAAGCGGTTTGTAGCTCGTTGTTGATTTTCAAAATCTCCAGTCCATCTCAAACTATATCCTTTCGGAAGTTTTACTGTTGAATTTACCTTTTGTTGGGCTTCGGCAATTGCACTACCCATATCTCGTCCTCTAATAGAAAACTTTACAGCACAAAAGCGTGTGTGATTATCTCTGAAGATAATCAAAGGCCCTGTTATCGTCTTAATGTCAGCTAGCTCATTTATTGGTACGTAGCTGCCATTCATTGTGGGAACCATAATTTTCCCGATTTCTTTTTCATTCTGGCGAAATTCTTCTTTATAACGTACAACTATATCAAATTTTCTTTCGTCTTCGTACAAAACAGATGCTGTTTTTCCTCCGATAGCCATCTCTATAATTGTTTGTGCATCCTCTTTAGTAACGCCGTATAGAGCCAGCTTATCTTCTTTCAATTCGATACGAAGTTCAGGTTGACCGATATTACGAATGACTCCTAGATCTTCAATGCCTTTCACCGTTTTTAGAATGTTATATATTTCGGTTGCCTTTTTCTCTGTTAGAAATAGATTACTTCCATAGACTTTTACTGCTATAGAACCTTTAACCCCTGACGCTGCTTCTTCCACATTATCGGTTATTGGTTGTGAGAAGTTAAAATCAATTCCGGGGTAAAGCTTAAGTTTTCGATCCATCTCTTCTATTAACTCCGATTTTGTAAGTTTTCTTTTCCACTCTTTTTGAGGGTATAAATCAACATGAAACTCAATATTGTAAAACCCGGTGGGATCTGTACCATCATTAGGCCGTCCGGTTTGAGATAGAACTTGTCTGACTTCTGGATATTTAGTTAAATTACGCCGTATTTTGTTGGCTAGTTCTACTGACTCTTTCAGTTCTATACTTTGAGGTAATGTAGCTCGAATATAGATTGACCCTTCATTTAGTTGAGGTAGAAATTCTGTACCTAAAAATGAGAACATAAATAATCCGATAACAACTATGGATGCAGAAGCAATTAAAGCGACTTTTTTGAATTTATAGCAAAATTTGAAAAAGAGTAGAGATTTGGAGGTAATAAATTCCAGAAAGAGATTTGATTTCTCCTTAACATTTCTTCTCAATAGCAAGTTTGCTAGAACTGGTACAAGTGTTAATGTAAAGAGAAGTGCTCCAAGTAGCGCAAATCCCAGTGTATATGCCAGAGGAGAGAACATCTTACCCTCTACTTTTTGAAAAGCGAAAATGGGAATCAATGCTGTTATAATAATTAATTTAGCAAAAAATATTGGTTTACCCATTTCTTTTGCTGTATTTCGAATAATGCCCGATTTGGCTTTTAAGTTAAACTTCTCCATCCCCATATGATGGGCTTGTTTATCTAGTGCAACAAAGATACCTTCGACCATTACCACCGCACCATCGATTATAATTCCGAAATCAATTGCGCCTAAAGAGAGTAGATTTGCTGCCATCCCTTTTAGGTACAAACAGATAAAAGCAAATAGCAAGGCTAAAGGAATTACTATGGATACAATTATTGTCGTTCGCCAATCAGCCATGAATATTAGTACGATGAAGGTAACAAGCAGAATGCCCTCAATCAGGTTTTTTCCAACTGTATGAACGGCCAGATTTACCAGATCTTCACGATCATAAAATGTCTCTATTTTTACATCTTCTGGAAGAACGTTTGAGTTTAGCTCCTTTATTTTTCTTTTTAAGGAGGCAATTACTTCACCTGGATTTTCGTTCTTTCGCATGACAACAATGCCCTGTACAACATCATCCTCATTCATTCTCCCAACCTGTCCCAAGCGGGGAAGGCATGATTCTTTTACATCTGCTAAGTGTTTAACTAGTATTGGCGTTCCATTAATGTTTTTAACTACTATGTTTCCTAATTCTTCGATGTCGTTAATAAGACCTATTCCTCTAACCACATACGCCTGTGAACTTTTATTAATAACATCCCCACCTACATTAAGATTACTTTTCGATATTGCTTCAAATAATTCTAATGGCTCTATTCCATAACTAATGAGGCGATTAGGATTAACGCTTACCTCAAATGATCGAACCTCACCACCAAAACTTACTACATCTGCAACACCAGGAACACTCCGAATATTACGATCTATTACCCAGTCTTGAATGGTCTTAAGTTCACGGACTGACTTCAACTTGCTTTTTAAAGTGTAGCGAAATATTTCTCCCGTTGGTCCATATAAAGGTTGTACGTCTGGAGTAATCCCTTCAGGAAGCTCAGCATCAGGTAAGGCGTTGAACACTTGTTGTCGGGCGAAATCGCCTGAAACATTGTCCTCAAATATTATATTTATTACAGATAACCCGAATAAACTGGTAGAGCGAATATCAGTCTTTTTTTGAACCGAATTCATCACAACCTCAATTGGGATTGTAATAAACTTTTCTACTTCTTCTGCACTTCTCCCTTGCCACTGCGTAATGATTGTGACCTTTGTGTTTGTGATATCAGGAAAAGCATCAATAGGTGTTTGTTTTACTGCATATATCCCAAAGAGAATAATAAGAACAGTACAGAAGAAGATGAAAAACTTATTCTTTAATGAAAATGTTATTATGTTATCAATAAAACGATTCATAGGATTTTGACAATTAGTTAGCCGATAAGGCATTGTAAATTAAGATGGCATTCTTGTTAACGATTCGTTCATTTCTGAATATTCCTGATGAAATAGCAGCATACTCTCCTGAAATGGTTTTTATTGATATTTCCCTTATGCTGAAATCACCATTGGGGTTTGATATTACTACATATTGCTTATTATTGTCAAAAATGATTGCTTTCTTAGGAATACATAGCTCTTGATTTGATTCAAGGTCATTATTCACTGTTTCTATTTGAGCATACATGCCTGGTTTTAGCTTATAATCGTGGTTTGATAATTTCATTCGTACCATCATAGTCTTACTTTCAGGGTCGAGTATATTGTATATTTTTTCAATTCGACTCTCCCAGACTTCATTTGGATATGCAGATACTCTAATTTGTGCTGGATTATTTAGTCCTATTTTGCTTATATCACTTTCATAGACATTTGCTACTACCCATACTTCATCTAAACCAGAGATTGTAAATACCTCAGAATTATTATCTGAGCGTAATTGCATTTCTCGATTGATATTTTTTTGGACTACAAAACCTGATATAGGTGATTTTAAAGAGTATAGTGAATTGTCAGAGATGTTGTAGATGGATATTATCTCCTTTATCTTTTTTAATTGTCCATTAGCGTTATCTAATTCTTTCTGAGCTATAAGTACCTCTTTCTCTGAATTTAATCCTGAGCTTGCCATGTCTAGGGCAACATCGAGGTTTTTTTTAGCAATATCAAAGTTGGTCTTTGCTTCGACTTCTTGTTGCTGGTAATCAGCGATCTCTCCGCTTCGTAATGTCGCCAATAGAGCTCCCTTTTGAACATAATCACCTAACTCGGCGTGTACATCTACTACATTACCTCCAAACAAAGGGAATACTTCTACAACGTTATCCTGAACAAAGGTAACTTGTCCGCTCAATTTTATCGGAGTACTTATATGTCTGAATAACACTGTGTCAATACTTATTAATTCTTTCAGACTGTCGTTCAGAGTAAGTTTTTTTTCTGGTAACTCTGGTTTTGTATTTGTCTTACAGCTGTAAAGTGCAAGAAGTATTAGTACAATTGTATAAGCTAATCGATATTTCATTTTATTCATATTTATTTAGACCAAAGTTTTATATAGTCACTGCCTAAAAGTTTGTTTATTTCCTCAATTTCGTTTAATAATTTTGTTTTGTTCTCATATATTTTAAGGTATGTTTCTTTGTATGTTTCATAGTAATCTATGAATTCCAGCATGTTAATGTTTCTTTTTTCAAAGTTAGAACCTACGCCCTCTATTAAACTTATAAAATCATCTTCCAGTGAATTATCAATTTTTGAATAAAAACTATTTAATAATCGAAGATGTGACAATCTTGAATTTAACTCAGCCTGTAATTCATTTTTAGTGTTTTCATAGATTATTTTGTTTTTTTCAATCTGTATTGCCGAGGCTTTTATATTACCTTGGTTGCGATTGAAAACGGGTAACTCTACTGTGAAACCTAAACCAACATAATTTCGAGCTATGTTACTTGCTTTATCAAATACACCTCTTATTGCAATATCAGGAATTCGAAGGCGTTTTTGAAGCAAAAGATTAGTTTTTTCTTGATCTGATTGTAGTGAAATAATTTTTAAATCTGGGTTATCTTCTATATATTTTTGAATTTGTTCTGATCCCAGTAATTCGAGGTTGATGTTAGGGTCTCCTAGTTGAGGTATGATAGTGACCTCTTGTTTAAAATTCATTAAAAGTCGTAATTCTTTCTGGTATTCATTTAAATTGTTTATGTATTCAAGCTGTTCAGCTTTTAGCGAAAACATCAGAGCTTCAAGTCGGCTTTTTTCGATTAATGATATGTTACCTTTTTTGTATTGCGAACCATATACCTTTACCAGATGGTCAATATCTTCTATCTCTTTATCAAAAATCGAAATAGACTTCTGTGTATAAAATGCCTTTATTAAGTTGGTATGTAACGAGAATTTTAGTTCTCTTAAGATAGATTCGAATTCTTGTTGGGCAATACGAATATTGTAATTTTCGATTTCCTTAAGTTTTGACCGTTTTCCCGATAATGAAATAGCTTGTTCTATTTCGACGGCATGTTGAGAGCTTGTGTTGAAAAATTCCTTGGTTTCGTCATTATATGCGATCTGTTCAAAGTTCAACGTCGGATTCTCAAAGAGCGCAGTTTGGATGAGATTGGCTTTGGCTTTATCAATATTGTACTTTTCTGCTATAAGGGTTAAGTTCTGAGATAGGAAGATCTTTTCAGCATCAGAAATGCTTAAATTGATCGTGTTTTGTCCCCAGATTACCATGGGAAGAAAGGATGTGAAAACAATAGTTAATATTTTTCGCATGTCTTTTTGCATGCAAAACTATTATCGCAAGATTAGATAGAAATTAAAGGTAGATTAGAAAGCGATTAGAAAGCGTTTAGGAAGTGTTTTTCCAGGTGATGGACACATTGGTACCACTATTTTCGATTGATTCTATTTGGATATCAGCATTAAATAGAATAAGTATATTACGGGCTAACGAAAGTCCAATTCCTGATCCTTCATAGTCGTAAGTATTTGTAGCCCTATGGAAAACATCGAATACATTGTGAATTTCTGATAAGGGTATTCCTATCCCTCTGTCGATAACATTAATCTTGAAGCCTGATTTTGTTTGGAATGCTTTTACTATAACCTCTTGCTTTGAATATTTACAAGCATTATCAATGATGTTTTGAAGTGCAACAGACAACAGATATTTGTTTGCTTTTATATAGAATTTACTGTGATCATGTTCGAACTGAATACGCCCTTTGTATTTGGTAAGTTCAAAATAGCTTATTATTGAATTAAGTTCTTCTTGGATTAATAAATCTTCTAGATTTGATTCTGATAAGTCTAAATCGACCTGGGTTAATAGAAATAAATTATTTACTACAGATCCTAATCTTTCGGTTTCAAATGCAATTCGTTTGATTGACTCTTTGTACTCCTCTTGCGTAAACTCTTTAAGTTGCATGACTTCGCATTCTCCCATAATCGCAGTCAAAGGATTTTTTAGCTCATGCGATGCATTTGCGATAAATACTCTTTGAGAATTAAAACTTATCTCCAATCTCTCAATCATTTTATTAAAGAATCTTACCATATGTGCTAATTCATCATCCCCTTTTCGCTCAGGTAGACGAATGTGTAAGTCTTTTGCTGTTATTATTTGTATATGAGACACTATTTGTTGAAGTGGCCTGATGATTAAACTTGCATTCCACCAAAGCAGTCCAAAGGTTAATATACTGCTAATTAGCAAAGTTATAAGCAGTATCTTTTTAAGTATATGTTTAATATACTCACCTTGCACATTCTTTGAGGTAACAATTACTATAAAGTCACCCTCGTTGTCGGGGTAGTAAATTGCTGCACCATCTAGTTGATTAATCTTTAGTTTTATCTGTTTCTTGTTAAATAGGTTGTCTATTTGATCTTCTGATAAATATGGCTTAAGTTCTGCTACTGCTTCTCTCTTGTTATTTGCTACAATTACCTTTTCCTTTGTTTCTGGCATGAGGTCTTGGTAGGTATCTAATATTTTCTGATATGCAAGTTGGTTGAGTTCGTCTTTTTCAAAGTTTTTCTGAGCTGTAATTAAGGCTTTTTCAAGTAAGAGGGTATAATAATTCTCATCGATTGTCTTGATTGTAATCAAGAATACAAATACCAGCACTACCAAAAGTATACTGAGTATAATTGATGTATATGATAGGGCTAATTTAGTTTTTATCTTCATTCTTCTTTTAATATATATCCATGCCCTATAACAGTATGTATGAGCTTATCTGATCCCGCTGGCTGAATTTTATTACGAACATAGTTTACATAGACATCTACCATGTTGGTGTTAGTTTCGAAATTGATATCCCAAACGTTTTCAAGTATTGTGTTTCGTGACAGAACTTTATTTGGATTATTCATGAAAAACTCAAGAAGCAAATATTCTTTAGCAGTCAGATTAATTTGATATCCTCCTCTGAATGCTTGCTTCGTGTTCGTATTTAATTCTAGATCTGAAAACTTGAATATCCCATTGTTTGATTTTTTGTCTAAACTCGTAACGGATCGTCTTAATAATGCTTTGATTCGAGCTTCCAGTTCAACAAACTTAAATGGTTTTGTGATGTAGTCGTCGGCTCCCGCTTCAAGGCCCTTCACAATATCATCAGTCGATGATAAGGCTGTAAGCAGGATGATTGGTGTGTTGTATCCAAACTGATGGCGAATAGCTTTGCATAATTCCAACCCTGACATATAGGGCATCATTATATCTGCAATTATTAGATCGTATGTATTTGCTTGTAACCTTTCCCAAGCCTTTAAACCATTATCATAGATCTCTGTCTCATATCCACTCAAATTTAAACCGCGTTGTATGAAAGAACTTATATTTTGTTCGTCCTCTATAATCAAGATTTTCATCGTTCATGATTTCTGATGGGTTACAAAAATAATCAAAGTATAACCTAAGTTTATATCAAAAATTGAAACCTATTGTCTCGTGATTGATTATTAGAGTTTAACAGGATACTCACTGCATAGAATTTACGATATCTTGAGAAGTAAGGGCTGTATACATCTCTTGCTTTGCGTTTGGTTATCGAATCTTAGCTTATAGCTAAAGTGGCCTTAAATCTTTCTTTAGCCGTAATGCTACATATAATAATGTCTATATGTTATCGTTCTTTGATGACAATGATGATCTGAGGGAAGGTCTCATCATGAATAACGGAGTATGTTTCATTAACAAATGAAGAATGAAAATCAGATTTCTTCTATGGTTGACGCTAATTTTGTCAATCAGTGCAGTCAGTGGACAAACAGATAAACTACTGGCAGCTAAAGAAAAAGCCAAATCAGATGGCAAAGCAATTCTTATTAAATTTTCAGGTTCTGACTGGTGTGTGCCCTGTACTCAACTTCAAAAGCGGGTCTTTGAGGACTCACTTTTCCTGAGTTTTGCCGATAAGAACTTAGTTATTATTTATGCGGATTTTCCACGACAAAAGAAGAATCGCCTCTCTGCTGCTGAAGAGCAAGACAATGAAAAGCTGGCTGAGCAGTTTAATAATGAAGGGGAGTTTCCTTCTATGGTTTTGTTAAGTAGCGATGGAACCATCCTCAGAAGATGGCATGGATTTGAGAAAAACCATACATCACAGGTTTATATCGATGAGATTAAACCTTTTACCAATCATTGATTTCTATTTGTTATAGATGGCTTTAACTTTATAAATGCCAGGTTATCTCCACTTTCTTTTTCTTCCTTGTGATAATTAACTCAGATTAATCACATATGATTCGAGTGCAGCTTCAAACCAAACTGATGGGCAATGTCTTTGATTTTGTGGTCATAAGTGAAACGCAAAATCAGGGCGCAGAGCAGATACAGGAGGCTATCAGTGAAATTCAACGAATAGAACGGCTCTTCACTACATATAGTGAGGATAGTCTTACTTCTTTAGTCAACCGGAATGCCGGGATCTCCGCTGTTCAGGTGACTGATGAATTCTTTGGATTAGTCAGCAGGGCTCAAAAGATATCTGAATTGACTCAGGGTCTATTTGATCTTTCTTATGGTTCACTCGATACTAATTTCTGGAATTTTAATACGCAAATGGATCGTTTGCCTGATAAACACAGGGCTAAGCAAGCTGTCAGATTGATTGATTACCATAATATCGTTTTGAATAGCGGTCAAAAAACTGTTTTCTTGAGAAACAAAGGAATGCGTATCGGATTTGGAGGAATCGGTAAAGGTTATGCCGCTGATGCTGCAAAAAGAATTCTATTAGAATGTGGTGTTAAGAATGGCATTGTGAGTGCCTCGGGTGACCTGAATGCATGGGGTTTTCAGGAGGATGGTACTCCGTGGACGATTGGAATAGCGAATCCAAATTTTAAGAATAGCTATTTCTCCACTCTGAACATTACTAACAAATCAGTTGCTACTTCCGGAAACTACGAGAAGTATGTAATTATTGATAAACAAATCTACTCACACACTATTAATCCAAAAACCGGCTACCCGGTTAAGGGTTTAAAAAGTGTTACTATTATTACCTCCAATGCGGAGTTGGCAGATGCTATGGCCACTCCAATCTTAATAATGGGTGCCCAGCAGGGGGTGAGTTTCTTGAACCAGATTGATGGGATTGAGTGTATTTTGATAGATGATGACGATCGATTGTATGTCACAAAGAATATCAATCTAAAACAATAGTGATAGCTGTCAATGTTAGGTTATTTGCTGGTGTGTTGGGCATTGTTCTCAATCTGGGTTACTCTACGTTGCAATTGAAAAACAAATTTGTATCACATGAAAAAAGTAATTGGGTTTTGTGGTTTAGCCTTAGTGGCTCTGTTGGTGACCTCATGTGTGAGTGTCAAACCATATCAAAAATCGAAGCTCAACGATGCTGAAATGGTTCTGGCACCTAGAGGAATTGAAAAGTTCCAGAACAACTTTTTAATGTATCGCGAAGGTGCGACAGGCGGAAATGGCGGAAGAACAGGTGGTGGTTGTGGATGTAATTAGTCAGAGAAATGAAGAAAATAGTAGTAACCGTAGCTGCCTTGCTCTTTATGATGCAGGTGTCAAAGGCTCAAACAGACTCAAGTGAGTATCGTAAGTTGAAGTTTCAGGAGATTAACTTTATTACGAGCTATTACTCACAAGATGGCAACCACTCGGCTGTTACAGGTGGTGAAGGCACTGAACATCTTACCGATTTTGGTAATAGTATTGATTTGCACTTAAAGGGTTTTGACAGGAAGTTAAATGTCCATAACCTATCATTTGAACTGGGGCTTGATACTTATACATCGGCCTCATCGAATAACATTGATAAAGTGAGAGATCCTAACTTTGTGCCAGTTGTAAGCACTTCCGCTTCTTCATCTTATAAGGAAGGTGGAACAGTAATTTCATCTGCCTCGAAAAGTGATTTTAGAATCTCTCCATCTGTTAATTATCTTTTCGAGAATGTCAGAAAGAACTTCTCTATTGGGACAGGGCTTTCGTTTTCGAATGAGTTTGACTATACCTCTTTTGGTGCCAACCTCTTATTTGTTAAGAGTTTTAATAACAAGAACACGGAGTTCTCTGCAAAAGCCTCTGCTTTTCTAGATCAATGGAAGATCCTTTTGCCACTTGAATTAAGAGGGGTTTATAACAATGGTTTCAAGTATGATCATCTTGAAAAAGCTCCCAGAAACTCATATAATCTGGCACTAGCCTGGAGCCAGGTTCTGAACCGTGAGATTCAATTCTCTCTATTGGCTGATATTGGCTATCAAACCGGCCAGCTGGGTACTGCATACCAACGGGTTTACTTCTATGATGGTGACCTTGATCCTATTAATGATGTAGTCTATTCAGAGAAAATGCCCGACACCCGATTTAAGACACCTTTTGGTGTGCGGTTAAATTACTTTATGACCGATAGAATCATACTGAGAAGTTTTTATAGGTATTATTCTGATGATTGGGGTATTAAAGCCCATACTGCCGAGGTTGAATTGCCAATAAAGATTACTCCCTTTATTTCATTAGCCCCCTTTTATCGCTATTATACCCAGACAGAGGCAAAGTATTTCAAGCCTATGGGCGAGCATCTGCTTACTGATGAGTTTTATACCAGTGATTATGATCTCTCGAAGTTTAATAGCAATATGTTTGGCATAAACTTTCGTCTTGTAAGTGGTGATGGGATCCTTGGTATCAGATCAATAAATACATTGGAGCTTAGGTATAATTATTATGATAGAAGTGATGGTCTGAATTCTCATTTGATAACTCTGGCTTTGAAGTTTAAATAGTTCGGGGCTATTTATTGACCTCAATATAATCAGATTGGCTTGTGTCTAAGGATGCGGGTTGATCTGATTTTTTGTTCATAGAGAGACAGTATAAAACAGAGGTAAGTGGGTGGAAATATGAGTCTATCTTTTTATAGACTGTGTTTCATTTTGTTTTGATATGAAAAAGACGTTGAAAATAGGTTGCAAGTTTTTATAGTTCTTAATAACGCACTATATTTACAAGCTAACCTTAGAATGTTATCTGACAATTACTATGTCTACTTTCGATCAATCAGAATACTTAAGATCTGAACATTTTCAAAAAGGAGTTAAAATTGAAAACAAAAGGCACTCATTGATCCAAAGTATTGCCGAGGATTTGAGAAGATGCCCTAAAATCTTGTTCAATGTGATTACTCCGACGGGGAAGAGGCAATTCTTACCCACTTTTGGAGAGCTTCAAGAGACTGATCTGATTGAAGATCATTCGAAGATAGATTTTGCGACTGATTTTGAAGAGAATGAAAGACTAGCTAAGCCAAATATACGTTCAAAGAACCGATTCTCAGAATATGCGTTGCGTTATATCGATGAGATAGGCCTTCTGGGGAATTATCATTTTCAGATCAATTTGGGTTCATTTGTATTGACGCAGTATAAGAAGAATTTTCTTGGATCGAAAGTTCCTCGAAAGGTTGTTGACCATGCCATGGCCTTTAGTAAATTAAAGGATATTGTAAATGAGGATGAAGTTAGAAATAAAATTGCGCATAAAGTCCATGGTTTGGTGTTTGAAATGTTTAAACCACGCTACAATATCAGAAACAACAAGATTGCCATTAGTTCTAAACTCGAGTATTCAACTGTATTTTTCAATCCTAATCGTGATCGAAAGGTTGCAATTAAGCTTAGACAACCGCAACCTGAGGCCTTTATTAGCATCCATGAATTACCAAAGCTTGTCCTTTTAGACTACTTATCTAAAGGTAAAGTAGAAGAGTTGATAAAGAATTTTATTCAGAGTAACCGACAAAAAAAACTGAATATCGACTTTATCAAAAAGGTTAAGTCTCTTTTGCCTGGTGAAGATCACTGGACAATCATTGAAAGATTACCAGATAATAGATTTGGTTCAGGCTATTCTGATGTTCAATTAGAGATTATCTCTGAAAGAAAGAGAGTTCTAAATGGTGTATTGAACTCCTACTCTTTAAATGTTAAGCAAATACCAACTCGAATTCTGGATCACTGGCTAAATATTCAGGATTCTAATATTGATCTGTTATTCTCTAATC
The DNA here is from genome assembly GCA_021286705.1 of Sphingobacteriia bacterium. Lineage (GTDB taxonomy): Bacteria > Bacteroidota > Bacteroidia > Bacteroidales > TTA-H9 > JAJTBW01. The sequence continues at coordinate 2,676 of JAJTBW010000082.1, read as the reverse complement.
GAATCAGATCAATGAAGAGTGACTGTTTAAAGCGATTACAGGCATTTGATATTAATTCTAGGCATTATACCGGACGAATTCCCAGTTATACAGAAATGGCCTATTTCCTTGTAAAGGACATAGTGTCAATGGTTATCTCTGATTCAAAAAAGTCAAAGATAACCTCATTCTATTTTAAGAAATTGGTGGATTGTATTCTTAACTATTCTGATCCTGAAAAGAGGAAATTGTTCTTTCTAATTATTGCGTCGGAGTTAAGATTACTTGATTTAGGGGGACATCCATTTCTTGGTAGACTAGACCTTCATAATATCTCTACGACAAAAGACTTTTATGTTAGTTATTTGCAGGAGAAGGGCTGTAAGATGGTCAGTCAAATGGATTCTTATACACAAAGAATGAAGTTAGTTGATCAATCCTGGCTTTTTACCACTTTTTTTCAGAGGAAATGGAATGAATCAAGTGGAATGTACAAGCTATTCGTTCGTTATCCTAAAATGGATATGGATATTCCATTGAAGATTAGAAGATGGTATAAGCCCCATTCAGATTTACAAAGCTGGCTAAATAAAACCTCTTCTTCTGGCTCATCCAATAAGCGGGGAAAAGGGGTAGATCTGCCAGCTAATTTATTCGATAAGGTGATTTGTGAGTTGTTAAGAGCCAAACTAAACGACTTAAACGTTGCGTATAAACCTGACGCTAATTATAACGAACTGCTTAAACTTTGGTGGAGCAGTTGTAATGATAGTGTGCAGACATTCTATAATTTAGAGCGACAATATTTTATTTCTGGTGAGGTAGTAAAATTTCATATTGGTACTTGTCCTAATTTTAAGGATTATTATAGTTCAGTACTTGAAGCTGTATTCAGAAGGAATGTAGAAGAACGAACTTTGGAGCAACAGAAGGGAAGCGTTTTACCAGACATTCAGATAACAGATGTTGAGGATCCCTTTAAACATACTATTGCGGAAACAGAAAAGAAGATTCGGATTCTTCAGGAACAAGATCAGATGATGCTGCTAATGTTGAGGCAGCTAATGGAAGATGATCAACTCTTTAGTTTTTCGGAAGGCGATTCTTTGTTGAAAGAGAAATAAGTGATAATTTAGTTGGTATAAAAAAGGATGAAATCCTTTTTTAGCAAAAATAATTTTTTTATAGTTGTAGCTGCCCTTAGTTTGAAGGGTATACGCAACACATAGAGACGCACAATAGCGTCTCTACTTTTTTTATAATCACTTATCGTTTTTTGATGACAAATAAAGATCTCAATACCAATCTGACTCAGAGACACTCGTTTCCACCTTATGCAAATCCTGATGCTAAGATTCTTATACTCGGTTCAATGCCCGGTGAGCGCTCTCTTGAGCTTAATCAGTACTATGGTCATCCAATGAATCGCTTCTGGCGGGTCATGGCTAATATCTGTGGAGCAGAGTTGCCGTCACAATATCAAGATAGACTTATTATGCTTTCTCAGAATCAGATTGCTCTCTGGGATGTAGCGGCAAAAGCAGTACGCGAAGGAAGCCTCGATAGTGCCATTAAAGATGTGGAGCCGAATGATATCATGGCACTTATAGACTCTTTATCGTCTCTGACTTGTATCGCCTTCAATGGAAAGAAGGCCGAACAGCTTTTTGCTAAATATTTTAGAAGGATTGAAGGTTTATCCTATCTTTCCCTGCCAAGTACAAGTCCTGCCAATGCTGCATACTCTCTAGATAGTCTTATAAAACAATGGAGTGTAATTAGGTGCTTCTAAAATACACCCTCAGGTTTTGATGAAGCCAGACAGTTACTATTAACTGGTATTAGATTGCTTTGTTGGTCTACTAATTGGTATTTTTGAACTGTTGATAGCGACAAATTAAATTAAACGATATGAAAGTCATAGCAATTAATGGAAGTCCAAGAAATAATGGAAATACTGTATTTGCAATAAGGACAGTAGCGGAGGAGCTTGCTGAAGCCGGAATAGATGTCGAAATATATCATCTTGGGAAGAAGCAGATTCGTGGTTGTCTGGCATGTGGTAAGTGTGGCTCAATGAGAAACCAGAAGTGTATTATTGACGATGAGGTCAATGGCATTATCCCAATGCTTATTGAACTGGAATGAATGGTACTTTGAAGTCATTCTTAGATCGACTGTTTTATGTCTCAACCTCAAATGGTAATCTTTTCAGGCATAAAGTTGGTGCTTCAGTGGCGGCAGTGCGTCGGACTGGCGGAATTCCAACTATAGAACAGATCAACAAATACCTATTGTATGCCGAGATGTTTATTCCAACTTCAAATTATTGGAGTGTTATACATGGTCGTGCTGAAGGGGAGGCCTCTCAGGATGCTGAGGGTGAACAAATCATGCGAGTCTTAGGTAAGAATATGGCCTGGCTGATGAGATCCATAGAACTTGCGAAAAAGCAGATTCCTTTGCCTGAAAAGGAGCAAAAGGTGATGACAAACTTTATCAGATAGGGATGTTTTGACAATTCTTGAATTTTGAATTCAAGTTCTTCCTGCCAGCGGCAAGTAGCTAATCTTTGAATTTTGAATCTATCCTGCCTGCCCCAAATATCCATGCTTCCAATTCTCTGATATTCAGCGTCTCCAAAGCATCCCTCTTATATCCCTCTTATATCTCTCTTATGACTCTCTTATGACTCTC
>JAJTBW010000081.1 GCA_021286705.1 Sphingobacteriia bacterium | reverse complement strand
CTTGCTAATCTTGAATTCTTGAATTTTGAATTAATCCAGCGGCCAGTAGCCAGCAACTATTCAGTGCTTGCTAATCTTGAATTCTTGAATTTTGAATTTAGCCAGCGGCCAGTAGCCAGTAGCTCTTGTCTCTTTCAACATCCTCTCAACATCCCCTCTATATCCTCTACCGATATAGTTCCTACTTTACACGAGTTTATAGGGAGAGGATAGGGAGAGGATAGGGAGAGGATAGGGAGAGGCATAAGAGGAGAACAGGAGGGGAACAGGAATACAGTGGTTTCGACTTCGCTCAACCACCGGGTCGCTGCCTGAGCGGAGTCGAAGGCGGAGAAGGATACAGGCTGTATCAGCCACTGTCATTTTATCCATTCATTACAGACCCACTCACGGGAGAGACATGAGAGTAGTACTTGTAAGATTCATGAAATCAAGTGGTTGTGAAAAACATGGATAAGTCTCATAAGGATTACTTAATCAGGTGTTTAAGTAAATGTTGCCGCTTTGTAAAATTCGATGAAAAAGACGAAAATAGATGTATGAAGAGACAAGTGGAGGGCCAAAGTATGGAAGTAGAGCGGTAATAATTGGGTCTTTCTTTTTTGGTTTGCATCTTGTTAAGTTTCAAGAACAAGAACAAGTAATGGATTAGTATATTTAAGTTTATATCATGTGATTATTTCCTAGAACCGCTTCTAATGCCAGATTAGTTTATGAAGTGGTTTGGACTTTCATTTAGGGTGTACCTGTGTCGAAGTCTGGCTAGAAAAATTCTAGATTCGAATTTCAGAATAAATAAAAGGAAAGTGATTGTCTGTGGGAGCTAGTATCTGACTTTTAGCATCTGGCAGCCAGTTGTCAGATGCCAATTGCTTTATGGTGCGTATCTAGCTTTGAATTTTAATTTTGAATCTATCATGCCAATTACTAACAGTCATTATTGCATTTCTTTGATCTCTTGTGTCCTAGAACCGTAGAAAATCAGTTGATTATGATATCTTATTCAAGTAATGTGATTAATCTCCGTTGAAAGGGTATTTTATTGAAAATCTGTAAGTAATTCAACTTGTAACGGTGGTTTTCTTTATTAGAGAAACAAATTGAATTTGTGTTTTAATTTACTGATAATCAATATTTGATCGGAGTTTTTTTGATGTAATTTTTTCATTTCTAAAAAGTTGAATCTTAGTCATATTTTAAGGGTTACGACTTAGAAGCGGATAATCAATCTGTAAGTAATGGAGTCATTCGATTTAATTAACCTCCAATTAAACTTTAAGCATCTGGTTTGTATCAATATTTTTCAGTTTTCGGTTTGTACTTTGCTTTATGTCAGGCAATTTTACTTAGGTTATTTTGTGATGCAAGCATTCTTAAATGAAATTTCTCATAAAGTCAAAATTATTAATCTATATTTGAGTGCTAAATTTAGGTGCTATAAAAATCAGCCTTTTTTTGGAGGCTTTTTTATGAATATTCTTAATTTATACTGATTCAAGGGAGATTGCTATGATTTTAAATCGATCTTATTATAAAGCCCTTTGTGAGAAATTTGAAAACGTCAAGACTTTAAATGTTTTCAATGATAACGCTTCGTGTTTGACAACGAAAATCATCTTAGAACATTATCAGAAAAACCAACCAATACACATTAATTTTCAGAACTCAAAAGATACGCTTTGCGAAATCGGAAAACATTTATTTACTGAGCTTGCAAATGATATTTATATCAATCATTATGATTTGCCAACTTTAGCTAAAGGGAACAAACTGAGAGACAAAAGGAAATATGCAGACGGTAAGAAACATGACTATATCATAAAGAATATTGGCAACGATACTTTCTTACTCGAAGACACGAAAAACAAAGCTCAGAAAAACTTAAAATATGACACTCTGGTTAAAAATTATATCCCGATAGAACAAGGGACGAAACAATCTACATTGCAGGGCTACTCCAAGTTTTTTTCTGATTTAAATGGTGGCTTGAAGTTAGACTTTTCACGAACCAATTTTGAGAAAAAATCTGTTTTTATTGCAAGAAAATCACTATGGGATTGCCTGCCGAACAGAAATAAAATCCCATGCACCTATTTGCCAAACCCAAGAGAAGAAAACAATGTGTCAGAAATCAGGTCAATTCCTGCCCTGCATGATTGTCTGGTTTATTTTACTCCCAAATATGAAGTCTGTTATCAAAACCTGCTTTTGAAAAACGAGAAAATAAAAACAATAGTTGTATTTGACACAGAAGAAGATAAGATAGAACAAATATTGCAAGATAAATCTCGTTTCGGGTTTAACATTATTGTTCTCTCAAACAGTTTTTCGCCTGTGAAAAATCAAGCAATCCCTTATTGGAATTGGTTTAAAGAAGAAATTGAAATCGTAAACGCTTTATGATTAAATTCAAAAACATACCGGACAATGAATTAGACAAACTTATCAAAAAACTTGATGAGAAAATTTCATTTGTCAATTCAGAATTTGGTTTTGAATTGAAATCTTACGGAAACATTTTGCGGATTGCCGTAAATGCCATTCACAAAGAAACTGTTGAAAATCTGATTGAACGGGTTACGATAAACAAAGAATTGGAAAGAGCATTGGACAATGCTGGTGGTTACACACCTGATTATCTTAACGAAAACAATCCTAAAGAAGGATTACTCGAAATGCTTATTTATCTCAAAAACAATCTGTCGAAACAACAAGTCCTTTTAGAGTTCCTTAACAAAACAGACAAAAAAACAATAGCCGTTTTCGACAACAATGATTTGAATTTTGTTACCAGGAATATGAGAAATAGAAAAGTTGAAGTCATGCCCTTTTCGGCATTGAAAAAAGCAGACACAAAAAATAAAGTTCTGGTTTTCCATTCATTTAACGGACAAAAGGATTTTGATTACCTGTACAATCTGGATAATGAAATACGGCTTATCCTTTACAAACAGGAAAAAAATCTGTACTACAAGTATCTCGACCAAAGAAAGAAACAGATTGAAGAAGAAATAAAATCCATAAACCGCTTTAAAATTTGTGGTGTTGAGTATATCGGAACAAGAGATAATGTAACCGACATTAGCACAACTATTAATGGCATTGTTTCCCGACTGGACGAAATGAATGGCAAGGCTTATGAAGGCTACAAAAACGAATGTGATTTATTGCTTAACGAAATTGATGATAAACTCATTTACAAAGTAACGTCTAATAGGGCAATCCTGTTTTTAGAAAGCAACGACACGGTTTTTACAGAAAAAGGTGAATTAGTAAAATTGCGTGAAATCAGAGTTGGCGATAAAATCAGGATTTATCCCAAAGAGGAGTTGGCGGAAAATTTATATCAGGTTGCCGTTGAAACTGAACCCGATATTTTTGGAAGAGTAGAAGAACACGCCATATATTGGAAACAACTCATTAATGAATTGAGAAATAAAATGGGCGATGATTTTCTTTATCAAAAGTTAAAAGAAAAAGGGCTTAGAATATTGCCCGCTACCTTAGCAACGTATGGAAAAGGTTACAGGAAGTTCCCGATGTTCAACAATGATTTAAGGGCGATTTTCAGGTTATATTATCACGACAAACCGGATAATGAAATTGACGCTATTTTAAAACCAATTCTCAAATCAAAAACCACCTATAACAGCACAATGATTGTACTTGGGCGTGGTTTGAAACAGGAATTGCGTTTGTTTTTAATGAAAAATAAAATCGGTGAAATACTGCAAAAAAGAAATTTCAATGAAAACACTTTGCAAACTTTTGTTGATGATTTTATGCCGATACATAATGTAACAGATAAAGAAGTATTTTGCGATAACATTGAAATATTGGAAGAAACAACCTTACAACAGATTGAATTATGAGCATTGAAAAGAATAGATATATTGTTATTGAACGTGTCCAAAAAGAGATTATAGGTCCGGGTTCTGATATTTTCAGGTGTAAAGATGATTTTAGCGATGAAATTATTGAAGGAAAACCTTTGCACCGTTATTTCTCAGGCATTCTGTTCCCCAACCAATTACAGCCAAACGCAAGCGATAATGGCGAACTGGAAATGAAAGATGAAGATGCGGACGATACATCCAATTTAACTTCTGATTTGGTCGAACATGAAACTAAAGAACGCGAAATATTTGATGAAGATGATGATGAAATCGACAAAACAGATACCCAACCAAAATACACCGCAAATACTTTCTTCCCCTCTCATTTCGGGATAACATTTGCCGTTGCAAACACCTGCGACAGGTTCAATGTAATCATAAATTTTGGCAATTACAGCAAAGCCAAACATGACGAGATTAAAATTCCATACAGTGGCGAAGGAATAAACCTGTTGAGCGACCACGGTTTAATCCACTATGTAAGCTATGATGAAAAAAGCAAAACACTATCACAAACCCAAAAAATTCAGCGAACTAAAGACAGTAAATTAACAGAAGAATATCTGCATTTTCAGGACAGTTTAAAATCTTTAGGAAAAAACACGTCTTACGACCACGCACTATATAAAACCATTACAAAACTGTTTTTCAAAGACAAATATAAACGAAACGATAATTGCATTGAGTTGGAAATAAGCATTGCCAATATTCTCGATGCAACCAATCAACACATTGAATTAAAATTATCGGAACAACCAAACTGCAATACCGAAAATTGGTGCAAAGAAATGAAAGAAAACCTTGTTTTCCATTTAAAACTTTACTCCGATTATGAAGACAAATATTATATCAAAGCCGTTATTGAAAATAAAACCTTAATTCCAAAAGATAAATTTTCACTTTCAAAAGAAAAAGTAAATCAACTGTCTTGTTTTCAAACTAAAATCAGGATTGGGAGCGATAAACTTTTACCGTTCAGAGATTACAAAGCACACCTGTACAAAACAGATGAAGACAAAATGCTGGACTATCTCTATCGGGACAAATTGGCTTTCGGAATCGGGCATAACACAGCCTGCACGTGGGAAAATGCCCAATCGCCCAACACGCCGCAATGGATACAATCAACTTTTTTGCCCGAATATGACGTAAAAAGCCAAAGTTCCGAAACCGACAAAATCAAAGGCGATATTCTTAATATTAAAAATCTGTCCGTTTACAACACAAACAAAGAAAACATTATTTCAAATCTCAGACAGGTTGCCGAAGCCTACAAAAACTGGATTGAAGATGAACGGAAATCCGCTAACGGAAATGAGTTGGGATTGACAAACATTGCCAAATGTGAGCAGATTTATGGCAGAATTAGCAACGGGATAAAATTGTTATCCGAAAATGAAAATGCCTTGCGGGCATTCCGCTTAGCCAATACTGCTATCTACCTGCAAATGTTTCAAAACCAGCAGCAGTTTAGCACTAAAAAAGAAGGTTTTGAAGTCTGGGAACGAAATGAAACTTTGCAACATAAGTTTGAAGATTATGCCTCACTACCCTTCCCGTCTGACGGAGTACCCGAATGGCGACCGTTTCAGTTAGCCTTTATACTACAATGTCTGACCTCGTTTGCAGAAGAAAAAAGCGAGGAAAAAGAATTAGTCGACTTATTGTATTTTCCAACGGGCGGTGGAAAAACAGAAGCCTATTTAGCCGTTTCTGCATTTCTTATCTTTTGGCGTAGAATACAATACCCAAACAGCTATGACGGGGTAAATATCATAATCCGCTACACATTGCGGTTGCTTTCGGCACAACAATTTGAGCGGGCTTCAAAAATGATTTTAGCCTGTGAATTTATCCGAAGCCATTATAAAGATTTAGGCGAAAGTAAAATTTCAATTGGTTTTTGGGTAGGAAAACAAACCATTCCAAATTATCTGGAAGAAGCGAAAAAGAAGTTAGAAGCAACACAGAATAAATTAAACAAAGGCGACAGCTATGTTGTAAACCCTTTTCAGTTATCTAACTGCCAGTGGTGCAACACCAAAATTATTTCCCGATTGGAGGAAAAAGAAACAACCTATCAAATTGGGCACAGAATAGGAAAAACACAACTACAAAGTTATTGTCTGAATGAGAATTGCCATTTCTCGGAAAAAAACGGCGGTTTGCCTATGGTGCTGATTGACGATGACATTTATTCTAAACCGCCAACAATTCTTTTTGCCACTGTTGATAAGTTTGCAACACTGGCATGGAAAGGCGAAGCCACAAGTTTTTTTAATAATGGTTCAAACCGAAAACCCGAACTGATTATTCAGGACGAATTACACTTACTTAACGGTACGTTGGGCAGTTTAGTTGGCCTGTTTGAAAATGCTTTGTTGCAACTTTGCGACAATCCTAAAATTATTGCTTCCACTGCCACAGTTAAGAATGTGGACAAACAAATTCAGGGTTTGTATGGGCGTGAAACAAGAATTTTTCCGCAATATGCCACCAATGCGGATAATACGTTCTTTTCAAAAGTAATTGAAGAAAGTAAAAGAAAATACATTGGTATTTTGCCAACAGGAAAAACAACGGTTGTTACTAATTTACAACTATTGGCTTCCCTGCTTTACGCAAGGTTGGAAATATGGAAAAATGCTACAGAAAAAAATGATGCAGACAGTTTTTGGACAATATTGTCGTATTTCAAAAGCTTGAAAGAAATCGGACGGTTTTCTAATAAAATTAATTCAGAGCTAAAGCCAATTATCAAACAACTACAAGTTCGGTATTTGGATAATAACGATATAACAGCCAACAACTACCATAAACTTTCGTATCGAAATATTGAACTGACAAGCCGTATCCCGAACGAAAGAATCAAAAAGAATTTAGACAAATTGGAAATTCAATTTGACGGAAACATTAAAGAACGCAAGGCTTACGACTTGGTATTGGCAACCAATATGATTAGCGTTGGGCTTGACGTGGGTAGGCTGGGCATTATGGTAATGAACGGAATGCCGCCAAATACGGCAGAATACATTCAGGCAAGCAGCCGTGTGGCACGAAAAAACGAAGGCTTGGTTTTAACGCTTTACGACCCTTTTAATAGCCGTGATTTATCTTATTTTGAAGATTTTGTCCAGTTCCACAAAACGTTTTACAAACAGGTTGAACCTTTGAGCGTAACGCCTTTTGCCGAAAATGCTTTGGATAAAATGCTGTTCACGCTTATACTTGCCTATTTCAGGCACACAACAAAATATACGGCTAATGACACTGCAACGGCACTAATTGACGACAGAGTAAAAGATGAACTGAGAAACAACCTGATACAGTTATTTCAAAACCATAAGTTCGCTCAAAATGACTTACAACTTATTACTGAAAAAATAGACGATATATTGCGAGACTGGAAATCTAAAATTGATGATAATAGAGACTTAAAACATTACTTTTGGAAAGATCATCCATCGTTGATTGTCCCGATGCAGGAAAAGAAAAATGACGACGAAACATTAACGGCAATGCAATCCATGCGAAGCGTAGAACCAAGCGCAGAAATACTAATCAGACAATATTAAAGCTATGCCAAACGATAAAATAAAACACGGAAGGAGTAAACATATTTCCAATTACGGCGGTATTGGTTCGCTAATTGAAACAACCGACAATTCCATTATCATAGAAACATTTGATAGTTGGGGGTATGCCGATTTAAACGAAAAACTGGCTCTTTACATTATCAAGGACGACCGATTATTGCAACGCCTGAAAAATCGTTTTCCAAACCTTAAACATTTGGTAGCAATTCCTACCGACAGAGATTCATTTTTACACCATGTACAACCAAAAGCAAACTATTTCCCGAAGTGGTTTTATTGTACAAATCCTAAATGTGGCAGGTTAGCAACCTATGATGAGTGGTTAAAAAGATGGTTGGCAGCAGGAAAAAAGCGAGAGTTTTTTAACCCGCCAAAGTGCAGCAATAAAGATTGCAAGGAAAACCATTTGGAGCAAATCAGGTTTGTAATGACGTGTACTAACGGGCATATTCAAGATTTACCCTGGGAATTTTGGAACAATCGTTTGCCATCCGACAGAACCAATGAGGAAGACAACGAAGACGAAAACAAAAACGAAAAACCTAGGGGACCTCAATTGAAACGTGAAAAATGTTGTGGAGACAAGCAAGAATTAGTTTACAAAATAAGTCGTGAAAACACTGAATTATCCGGTATCTGGATTGAATGTAAAAGCTGTGGGAAAAAAGCAAACCTGAAAGGTATTTTTAACTACGAGCAAAAATGTAACGGTAAAAAATTCTGGTTAGGACAATTAAATGGCAAGTTTCATGAAGAAGAATGTACAGCCATAACATGCATAAAACTGAAAACAAGTAACAGCGTTTATTATGCAAATACATTGAGCAGTTTGTATATTCCCGAATTACAAAATCCACTTTCACCCGAAATAAGGATTGATATTGACAATATGGTCGAAAGCGGGCAATTTACAGATGAACAAATAGTTCAATTGGTAAGTATTCAGAAAAAAATAGACAAAGAACTCATTCAACAATATTTAGAAACAGGCGACATTGAATACATTCCAGACAATATCTACCGACAAACAGAGTACGATTATTTTCTGGAAAAAGAACAGCCCGATAACAAACAAATCAAATTTCATATAATTGATTGCAGCGAACAAATCAACGGCTTTTCCAAATTAGTGAAAATTGATAAGTTAAAAAGGACTAGCGTTCAAACTTCTTTTACCCGAAATGAACCGATTGATATAGATTCAATCCTGCAAAATCCAAATGAGTATGACCAAAACTATATTGTCCAAAGGCAATCTATTTCCAAAAATAGTTTTGATACAAAAACATTACCGGCATTGGAGAGTTATGGAGAAGGGATTTTGTTTGTTTTAGACAGAAAAAAATTAGAACAATGGGAAAAGCAACAGGAAGTGATTGAACGAACGGAAAAAATAAAATCGAATGCTCAAAATGCCGATTGGAAATCGCACCAGATTATTGCAAAAACTTTAACACCAAAAAAGATATTAATTCATACGCTTTCCCACTTACTAATGCGCGAACTGGAATATGTTTGCGGTTATCCTGTGTCTTCTTTGTCTGAAAGATTATACGTTAGTGAAACAATGAACGGATTTTTAATCTCGGCTTTTGACGGAACAGACGGATATTTGGGAGGACTTTCAAACTTATGCAATGATTTGGAGAATCTGGGAAATATTTTCTATAGTGCAATTTTTAGGGCGACAGATTGTTCTTCAGACCCGATTTGTATAGATTCGGACGGACAAGGCGTAGGGCAACTTAACTTAGCAGCCTGTCATTCCTGTACATTGACACCTGAAACAACTTGTGAACTATCAAACTTATACCTTGATAGAAATTTTATCGTGAATAAAGAATATGGCTTTAAAAATCTAATGTTTAATCAAATTATTCAGTTGTGATTTAAGGAAGTTGCATAAAAGTATTAAATGGAATTTACTTTAGCCCGATAATCAACTAAATAGTAGCTTACTCTGATTTATCTTGAATCCTTAATGAGTGAATTGGTTGTTAAGTCATCTTGTTATACCTAAGTTCTGTTAGGTCATGTAATCGTAATAGCAGATTGTTTACTAAAATGTTACTTGATGTTTTCATGGTGTTGTTATTGAGCCTTCAGTGGTAAGTAATATGTTAAATGTCAAGGTTAATAAAATCACTAAGATTGAGACACATCCATACAAATGAGGAAAGATGATTTAACCGCTTAGGCGCAATGATTACATGAGACGCGATTATCGCGTCTCTACAGCTTCGCAAAATACCGATGGTTTGAACAGGGCGAGTTGCTCCAACATTGCAGGACTGGTGATAATAGCAGTGATATTTCAAAGCCTTTTTTATGCCACACACTCTCCTTTTGATCCTTGATGCTTATGTCATAACTGAATGCCAAATCTGCTCCAAAACTTCTCTTTTTGCCACCAAAGATTCTAAAACCGGCTGAAGGAATAATCTGACCTGCCGACCTGTAACCTACCCCAACACGGGCTCTGTCAAAAAATGCCCAATGCCTCCTGTACATCAGTGTAAATTCTCCTAAAAAGACTGTCTCCTGCTGGTGCTGAACCTGCACCAACGGAATTGCACCCCATTGTTCATTGATCTCCCATAAATACGATGCGTGAACATTGATCGTTCCGGTGGGCATGTTCTTACTCATCGGAATGGTGTCACTTAACCCATTATGCCAGTATGAAGCTCCAATCATAAACTTGTATAGCTGGTCATCAGTCCAACACTCCATCTTGTTTAATCCGACTAAGATTCCTATTCCGTAGTCAAACTGATACTTTGACCTCATAGCTCGATAGGTGATGGGTTGAGGGTTTGGAATGTAAGATACCGACATGGACTCTGCCAGATTAGGATATTGAAAGAGGCCAGGTGCAAATGAGACAGAGATCAAATGTTTTCTTGCGATTTTATAGTGGATTGCAATGGGCAGGTATGCGGATCTGTATTGCAGCATATTTGAATCAGAGCGTCTGGTCTCGGTTAGAAAACCGATAGCTAGACTAAACGGACTCTCATCAACGTACTTCTGCCCGTAACCGCTTTTTACATAATCGAAATCTATTCGGTAAGCACCTCTGAATAGCCAGGTGCTAACATTAGTCGTGTCGTAGGTCTGCCTGTTTTGATATATGCCACCCAGATAGTATTTGTGTGCTGATACTCCTGCGAGTGCCGGATTCATTGCTTCACCTGAGGCTAATGGTTGAGAATAAAATGCCGGTTGTGCATCCGTTTCACTGATGAAGAAAAGTTGAACCAACAAGATGGTGATGATGTAAACAGATCTGAATCTTCTCATGAGATAATATCTTATCAGTCAGTATTTGTTTCTAATTCTATGTATTTTTTAACCAGTTCGATGTTTCTGGTGAGTAGTAAGCGAAATTACAAGTTTAGGTTACTTGTTAATATAGAACAGCAAATAAGTAATAATAGTGTGCACTGTAGTGATTTTACCTGTTGAGTATTATTTGGAAGATAGAGGCGCTTTCAGGACAAAAACAAAAGAGGTTGGAATTCAGCAATTCCGACCTCTTTTATTTAAAAAAAATGGCTAGTAGACCCGTTCAGAGATGAGTTTTCCTGATTCGTCAAATACTTGCCATGTTCCTGATTTTTTACCATCAGTGTAGTACATCTTGTATCGAAGAATTCCTGAGTCATCCCAGATGAGCCATTCTCCCTCTTTTTTGTCATTCTTATAGCCTGCTTGGGCTATTTTGATTCCTTTTTCATTCCAGTTCAACCAAACCCCATTCTTTTCTCCATCGCGGTATTCCCGTTGCTCCATAATTTGGCCATTGGAGAAATAGTAGTTTGTTGTTCCGTTTTCTTTACCGTTACGGATTGTTCTGAAGAGTTTTAACGTGCTGTCTGGATAAAACTCTTTTGTTTCTCCGGTGTAGAGCATCCCGTTTTTATAGTATTTGCCTTCAACAAACATGACCTGCTGCCCATAACCGGTAACTGTGCCTAATCCTAAAATTGAAACGAGGAGTAGGAGTAATCTTAAAATTGTTTTATTGATCATAATATTTCTTTATTAGGGTGTAAATACTCTTAATATTAGAAGTTGTATGAAAGACCCAGTGTTATGTATCTTCCCGGGTTAAATCTAAGTGTTTCCTGGTCACGTTCAAGTTTGGTCTCTTTTATTCCGTCTCCATCCATGTCCTTACTAAATGAGACGGTTTGTTTGAAGACAACATCCTGGCTGATTATATCCTGAATGCCTCCTTTGATAGTCCAATGTTCACCTCTTTTCCAAGTGAATGTAAAATCGAGAGAGTTGCGAGGCATCTCATAGACATCCGGGATATCTTCATCAGGGTTTTGGTATGGTTGACCTACAACAGAGACTCTCTTGCCGATAACATTATACAAGAGACTCATGCCAAGGCCACTCTTATCGTTTTGATAGTAGATACCAGCATTTACGATATAAGGGCTTTGCCCTTGCATAGGCCTGTCGCGTTCTAGTCCGCCTTTAGGGAATTTAACTTTTGAATCGATAAAGGAGAGATTGGCAACGAGTACAAAATCTTTAAGGAAGCTAAAAGAGGTTTCAGCGAGAGGAAGGAGCGATTTTCTAAGTTCAAGCTCTGCTCCTAAACTTCTGGCACTAGTAGCATTTTGGAAGCCATATTGTAGTCCGCTACCCGATTCGATATATTTTACCTCTATAGGTTTATCGAAGTTCTTGTAAAAGACACCAATTGTGAGCATATCAAAAGGTGAGGGGTAGAACTCATATCTAAGATCAAGATTATCGATATGAGAAGTTTCCAGATCAGGATTGCCTGAGAAGGCTGCATTGTATTCGAAGTTGTAGAAAACGAAAGGAGCAATCTCTCTGAATTCAGGTCGGTTTATAGTTCGACCATAGGCTAACCTGAGTAAGCTTTTCTCGTTTATAGAGTAGGTTAGGTTAGCTGATGGGAAGAGTCCTGTTTCAGAGTTATTAAGGTTTACAGGGATAGTGGGATTGTCTGAGTTATAGCCATCGAGTTTTTGATTGTTGAACTCAACCCGAACTCCGGCATAGAGATTAAAAAGTGACCCGAATGGTATTTTAAGAGCTGCAAAACCTGCTCCAGTCATATTTGACGCTTTGTAGGAGTCGCTTGGATTGGTCGTTTCATCGAGAATAATGCCTGAGTTAAGGTTTATATTCTCGTCGCTAAAGATTTCATCAACTGGTTTGAATAAGAGCGTAGGGTCGAACTGAGAGGAGTTAGCTATTTTATAGCCTAGGAGTCTTGTGTCAAAGCTCCTTTTCTTATACTCGCCGTAGATGCCACCTTTGAAGTCAATTTCGTCGCCCCAAAGAGTAAATTTATGATCGTAATTAGAGCCTCCCATGATGATATATTCATTAAGATCCATAAAAACCCTACCTGCATATTTTGGTGAGGCAGTATAGTTTAATCCTAAACCATAGCTTCCATAATATGGAGAAGTTGGGTCATTGGTCTGTTTGATAAAGGTGAGGCGTTTAATATCTGGCTCATGTCTGTTTCCATAGCTGAATCCAAGATTCCACTCTAAGCGGTCATCGCTTTTACTAAAGAGGTGCTTACCACCGAACTGACCGCTATAGGTAGCCCTGCTGAGGTATCCATTCTCCATGGATTTTATATCCTGGCCACTGTAATATTCAGTTCCTTCTCTGAGAATTGCTCTTGATTGACCAATCTGGTTAAAGAGGTTTCTGAATTCGATGGTGTTATAATCATTGATACGCCAAGACCAATTGTGTAATAGGCTGATTTTTGCCGTTGCAGTATATTCTTGATCCTCGAAGAGGAAGTTAGGACTGCTTTTGTCGTTGGCAATATCATAGACCTGATAGTTGTTTCTGTATTTGGTTCTGGTTGCTGAGGTGTTTGTATAAGAGAGGGAGGTAATGTTGCTAAGGTAACCATTTCTCAATGGGATTTTCCTTTGTAGGTCAAATGAAAAGCGTTGGTCAGGAATAGCAGTAGAGGAGGAGGTTGTCCAGAGTTTATTCATTTCGCGACTCAAGCTGACAAGTTTTTGCTGGTTTGCTAGATACTGAGGGTCATTAAAGTCATTTAATGTGTTCAGGTGAGTAGGGAAGTTTGATGGTAAACTTCTTGTTCCATCATCGAACCCTAAGAAGTCCAGGCCGCCGCCTTTGAATTTTTCGAAGTTCTTGAAGGTAGTATTTTCTCTATAGCTAGCTGAGTAGGATAGAGTTGTACTGTTTTTGTCGGGGTTGTTTCTTGTATAGACCTGAATAGCGGCACCTGCAAAGCTAGCAGGTAATTCAGGAGCAGGAGTTTTAAAAACCAAGATATTATCAATCATTCCCCCAGGGATGGCATCAAATGAAAATGCTTTTACATCAGCCTCTGAGCTGGGTGTAACTGAGTTGTTAAGCCAAACCTCGTTATATCTTTCACTGAGGCCTCTGACCATCACAAAACGACCCTCTACAAGGGTGATACCAGGTACACGCCTGATCACTTCAGAGGCATCACGGTCTTGAGATCTTGCAATCTGTTCTCTTGAGACTCCATTGATGACTAGGTTTGAATTACGGATGGCGGACATTACACTGATTTCAGAGTCTTTTTTTCGAGTCTCGGTAATAGTGACTCCTTGTAAAGAAGCGATTTCTTCTTCTAATTCTACGTTTAAAGTGACCGCTTTTCCAGTTGGAACTTTAACATCGAAAGATCTTTTTTTGTAGCTGATGAATGAAACTTCAATCTGATAATTTCCTGGTGTCAAACCTTCGATTTCGAAATATCCATCCAGATTAGTGCTTACTCCACGAGTAGTTCCTTTTATCGAGACATTGGCACCAATGATTGTTTCTCTGCTTTTTTTATCAGTAACGACACCCTTAATCTCTCCGGTCTGGCCAAAAAGAAAGCTAAAAGAGAACAATAATAACAAAACGAAGAGGTATTTTACTTTTAGAATCATGATGATCAAAATTTTGCTAAACGCGAGAAGTCTGAAGTAACAATTGTTTATAAATCTCTATTCTGAAATATTCCTAAAATCTAAGGGGAGCGCAGCCCAGGGCTGCGCTCCCCTGAAAATTTAACGGAGAGCTATTACTTAGCTTCGTAATCAGCATTATTAGGATCGAAGTTAGTCCAACCTGATGCCCAGTTTTCTGTACCGAAGGCACCGCGGAAGTTAACTTGAGTGAAGAAGCTGTTTTGTAGGTTCTCGTTGGTAAATGATCCACCTTCAAGTAACATTGAGCCAGCAGCGGGAAGAAGCTGAGGGTTGTTGATGGTGAAAGGATCATTTAGTCCGAGTGAACTATTGTTAACGATGGTGTCATTAGCGAACTCTGAAGTTAAGAACCAGTCAGCAACCTCCTGAGAAGTCATTGTTGTTGAGGAAGAGCTTACACTGAAGAAGGTTTTGTTGCCTGATAAGATACAGTTACGAATCTGAAGTAGGCCATTCTTTGCATTGTTTTCTGCTTTACTTCCATCGAGAAGTAGTCCGTTTGGATGACCAACGAAGAGAGAGTTGTATACTTTAAGAGCAGTATTGCGACGTAGGTGCATGCTGTTCTTGTAGTTTCCGCTTACGTTTGAAGTAGTCAGTTTTGCAAGGGGGCCGAAGATACTTACATTAGAAAAGATTGGGCTTGTTTGAGGAGCGTTATCTGAACCGGTTGCATCATTGTCGCTTTCAAAACCATTTGAACCAGATACGTCAGCAACAGTACGATCGCGCATTGAAAGGGCGAACTGAACCATACCATTCCAGCCGTTGTCACTATCAAAATCATCATCTAAGGCGCTTTGAGCAATGATATGCTTAGCATTAACTGTACCGCCGAACCATTCGTATGCATCGTCGTTTGAGAAAGAAACCTGAACATAGTCAATGGTTGTTCCTGAACCAACACCAGCCATTGTGAGACCGTTGATCTCTTTATCAGGTTGGAAGGGGTATCCTGCGAATTCTATACGAACATACTTTAAGATACCTGAGTTGTCGGCTGCATCAGTACCACCGTAATGTGAACGTGGACCACCTTCAATTTGAGGATCTCCATTGTTTACTGGAGCTTTACCACAGATAACAACACCACCCCAGTCACCACGGTTTCTGAATCCTTGAGGTCCGTTAGAGGTAAAGACGATAGGATTGGTTTGTGTGCCTTCTGCGATGATCTTGGCACCGCGTTCAACAATCAACGTGCCCATTGAAGATTTATCTCCTTTGATGATAGTGCCGGGAGCAATAGTCAATTTAGCACCATCAGTTAGATATACGAAACCTTTTAATAAATACTGTTTGTCAGCGCTCCAGTTGATTGTGCCGGTTAAGTCTCCTTCAACTGTAATAACTTTTGAAGTTGTTGGTGTTGGATCCGGATCATCTTTATCATCACTACAAGCTACAAAGCCAAAGGCCATTGCTGCTAAAAGAAGTAAAATTCTTACATCGATCTTTTTCATAATACTTAAAAAATTGGTTTAAGGTTTTTGTTTTTGATGTCGCAAAGTAACCCTGTCAATCAAAATGCAATCTTAACTCTCTATTAAAGGTTGGTTAATTAAGTGGCGGTAGTTGTGGACTTCTTTAACAATCAATTAATACTACTGTGCTTTAGTAAGTCAGCCTTATTTTTATTATCATCTGATAGATGCGTTAGTGTTTTGATAGATTATCAGTTTATTAGATGATCTTGGTATGTAAAGTGGATGTTAATTATTCAGAAACATATCAGATTTGAATGGTCAGATCATCCATGGTAGTCATTAAACTTTTAAATTCAGGGTATATATCATTTGTCTGTATGAGAAAAGTCATAGCTTTGTAAGGCACCAATTAAAAAAACAGCAGATATGATAAGAACTGAGCAATATACTGTTCACGGAAGTGAAATCGATCATACCTATCACCTTAAACCCTATTTAGTTGCCTCTTTGGTTCAGGATGCATTCGCAAGGTATTGCGCTGATTTAGGATATGCAGCGTATGATCTTCAACATAATGATAGAACCTGGATTTTATCGGACATGCATATAGAATACGATGGTTTAACCCCTTTCTGGCGAGAGCCTTATACCATTAAAACATGGGTAAGGAAGAATCAAAAAGTTAGAATGTATGTTGATTTCGAAGCAATTAATAGCCTTGGTAAGGTTTTTAGTCGCGGAAGCAGTTGTTGGCTTGTCCTGGATGAGAATACTCGTGAAGTGATAGATGCAGCCGAAGTTCTTAATAACTTTCCGGTGACTGACCTTCAGTCGATTCCCGATTTCCGATTTATTCTCCTACAACCAGAAGGTGAGTTGTTAAATACAGAAGAACAGGAGGTTCGTACGTATGATATCGACTTTAATGGTCATTTGAATAGTGTCCGTTATGTAGCCGGTGGATTAGAGGCTATTCCTCGTGATATCCGGTTGATCAATAAGCTTAAGTCGGTTACAGTTCGATATATCAAGGAGGTTTATCTTGGCGATGTTGTTAAGTGTGAGGTTCGTCGTGTAGATAATTCGCCTTCTATTTGGGTGCAACTATTTAATGGAATGGATGAGGAGGTATGTAGGTTTAAATCGGAGTGGGATCTGTTTCATGAATAGAGGCTAGAGTTGCAAGAGAGCTGTGATGGATCACGATGAGACGCGATAAATCGCGTCTCTACAGGTGATAGTGTCTTGAAATATTGTGTCTTTGAATTTGTTGTTATTAGACAAAAATTGAAGGTTATGAAGGCTATTAGTTTGGTTTTTCTTTTTTTTATCGGTATTGCAATCAGTGGGTTCGCTCAGCAACCCCAGTGGCTTAATCCATTACCATATGGAAGCGCTACGAACGATATCGAGT
>JAJTBW010000080.1 GCA_021286705.1 Sphingobacteriia bacterium | reverse complement strand
TTGAAAGCTAATTCATTTCGTCCAAATAGTGGGTGGTAATGCTCCGAATTATGCATAAAAGGCATTCCTTATCCCTTTTTAGCAAGCTTTCAATCTCTGCTATATGACTAAACATTGTAAAAATTCATCCCAGTCCGTCTTGTTTTATCCATAAAGCCTAAAGAGCCTCGGCTCTTTTCAATTGATTTTGGATCTTTATTAGATAGTGTTCTTTAGCCAGTGTGTTAATAATAGCTCGGCCATTTTCTTTATTGAATTGCCTTTGAATCTGCTACAGACGTCAGTTAACCATTCTTGCGCATAATTTATAGATACAGTTTTACCGGACGACCAAACCAAGTGTTTGTAAATTACATTTTGGTGAAAAGAAATTTGAAACCAAAGCCACTCAAATGTGGCTTTGATCATTCATAAATATCCTTTCTATGACCAAGGTCAATGACCTCTACTAAGAGGATTTCATCAAAAATATCGTAAATAATGCGGTAATCCGTCACACGGATACGATAGCCATCTCTACCTTTTAGTTTTTTGTAGCCTTTGGGTCTTGGGTTATCGGCAAGGCTGTAAATGGCTTCCTTGATATTGGAATAGTAAGGCTCGTTGATTTTCTCAAGAGCTTTCATGGCACTTTTCTTTAATGTTACATTATAAGCCATTACTTCGCACTGCGTTTAGCTTCAATCATTTTAAAGGCATCATCTATAGGAATAGATGGCTCTTTAGATTTTTTGGCTTCGTCATAAAGCTTTATGTCTTCCAACTCTTCTAACACTTCCATAATGGCCTTAAAATCTTTTATCGAAAGCACCACAGATATTTTATTACCTGCGTTATCTGTAATGTATTGAGGATGTACTGTAAGCATATCAAAATTATTTTTCTGCAATGTTTTGTTTAAAGAAAGTTTGAAATTTGTTTTTAGTGAGCATACCGTCAATAATGCGGTACAGTGCGTTTTTATCTTCTTCATCCAGTTGAGAAATCAACTGAATTTTCTCGGTAGCTGTTTTATCTTCCACTTTTATGGAAGTAGGTATTTTGCTGTCTTCATAATGTATAATCTCATCTACCGTCATTCTGAATAGTTGGGCGATCTTATCCAAAGCTTCTACAGAAATATCTCTTTGCCCACTTTCTATTTTTGAATAGTTAGAAGCTTGCATATCAGCGGTAGAAGCCACTTCTTTCTGCATTAAGCCTTTTTGTTTCCTAATCATTTTTATATTATTGCCAATGCTTGCCATATTCCTATTCCTTATGAATTAACAAGACAAAGATAGTCAAATAGGAAAAATTAGGCAACAAAATTAAGAAAATGGCACATTTAGATTTCCTTTTTGATAATTTCTTTCCTCTGTACATGTCAAAATGTTCATTAGGAAATTATTGGTAATTCTCGTTTAATACGTAGATTACCAATAGAATAGGTGATGGTACAGCCGCAATCTTTGAAGGTAACTTACTCGATAATAGTAAGCTTAAATCTGAACAACAATCAGACTTAAATAGGTTTGCAAATCAACTTGGAATTAAGGATGTAACGTGTCGACCAATTCCTGATTATAGTAGTGCAACGCGAGGTGAATTGGAGGTGGTTGTTTACTATTATCACCCTGATCATCTTGGTAGCAATACTTTTGTTACAGATATGACTGGACAACCTTACCAAATGTTCGTAAATTTGCCTTTTGGTGAACCCCCGCAGGGGGCTCATGAGCACCATTGAAAATAGACAATTTGCGAATAAACCATGGCCGAACAGACCTCCACTGGATACTTCCAGAACCAATACAAGTTCAATGGAAAAGAACTCGATCAAGAGACGGGCTTGTATTACTATGGGGCAAGGTATTATGATCCAAAAGGGAGTTTGTGGTTGAGTGTGGATCCATTGACTGATGAATATAAGTATTTGAGCCCTTATTGTTATGCAGTTAATAATCCCATTAGTTTTATTGATCCTGACGGGAGGGATCCGATATATGCTAAAAATTTTTGGGGAAAAGTGAAGCAAATTGGTGATGATGGTAAAAAGGGTACAGGCTCATATCTTGTTCGTGGTTCTGTTGCAAGGGATGTGAAAACAGCAACCAAGTCGGGTAATTTCTATACTGGTAATTTAGCAGAATGCAAAAATGTGTTACGCATTCCAACGGGACAAATCCAACAAGATGTACAGCATACGGTTTCAAGCACGATTAAGAGTGGATTGTCGCCTGAAACAAGAGTTGAGAATGGTGGTCATTCATTAGTAGGCGACAAATCTGCCCGCATTTGGGATGAAGGAACTGCTGTGCAAACTCAAACTTTACCTGATGGTAGAATAGAACGAAGATGGTCTGTGAAACCTTTTTTAATTGGAGGTAAGAGCAATCAGATTGGCGGTGCTGTAAGCGATATTGAATTTTTTTGGCATTCTCACCCTAACGGTTCTGTTCCTTCCCGTAACGATATATGGTGGGTAGGAGAATTGCGTCGACATGGGTTTACTGGAAATTCCTTTCTCATTGACGTTAATAATGATCGTGTTACTTTTTTTGATGAGGAAGGTGTTCTAATAAGTATAAAATATGAGGATTTTAAGCGAATGGGTAATCAAGAAGAAATAAAGTGAAAAATAGAATTAGATTAGTTTTATTCTTATTTATATCCACTGTGTTTTTTGGATGTAATTCTCAATTCTGCTTGCAGAAAAGAACGAGCCGGTTAATTGAGATTTGTCAACAGAATACAGATACTGTATATCTTTATTCGATAGCTTTTAATGATTTTGATATAGTGTGGTATCATAAAGACAATTGCTTATATGGTTTTAGGGTTAACCCATACTATACAGAAACGTTTAGCCCTATTGTAGTAAAAGATATCATTCTGTATGATGATAGTTTAAACAAATACTTTGATAATTTTCTTTTTAAAAATGTACAATGCTTTGAAAATGTATTGGATGGAGCATCTATAATAATTTATATTAAAAATGGAGATACTTTGAGTAGTTCTATAGATATTGAGTGTTTATTCAGTAGTAAATATAAGCCAAATAGTTTTCCATATAAACTTCAATATGATTTTTTTAAACTCCGCATATGTCCTCTTGATTTTAATTTTGAGAAGATTTATTTTGAATAATAAAGTACTGTACCTAGTAGGATTTTTTCTTATCTTATCAGGCATTATCGAATAAAGTTAAAAAATTTTGATTTTTTGGTTTAATGGTTATTTGAAGAACGTCATTTTATACCAGTTTCTTTGTAACCTTTAATTTTTGTATTTTGAGTATTTGCTTGATCCTTATTCAGATATTCGTAGATTTACATTTTGGTGAACCCCTGCAGGGGGCAGATGAACACCATTGAAAATAGACAATTTGAGAATAACCCATGTTCGAACAAACCTCCACAGGATACTTCCAGAACCAATACAAGTTCAATGGAAAAGAACTCGATCAGGCGACGAGTTTGTACTACTATGGGGCAAGGTATTATGATCCTAAAGGGAGTTTGTGGTTAAGTGTGGATCCACTAGAGGAGAAAAAACCTTGGATGTCTCCGTATGTCTATTGTAGTAGAAATCCTGTAAATAGGATATATCCGGATGGTAGAGATGATACCTATTATAATTCCAAAGGGGTGCAACCTAAGGTTGTAGAAAGATCTTGGTTATTTGAATTATTTGCCGGAAATAGAAACTATATAAGTGATGATAAAGGCAAGATTTTTAAACTAACAAACCAAGCATTAGATGTTATAAAAAGCTGTAAATTTAAAGGTTTTGAGTCTAATTGGGAAACATCCAACTCCAAAACAGGATTTAATTCACTTTTAAATAATGCAACTAATCCAAAAAGGAAGGAAAACGCCTTTACTTACGTTTTTAAAGAATCTAAAGACCGAGGATATCTTGATCAAAAGCAAAATCTTGACCCTTGTAAGATTTATGGAGCTTCGGGTTATGCAATGAACAAGAATGAAGCTGGTAATTATGTTTGGGTAGCGGCATTAGCGAAATTTGGTTTCTCAACATCGGATGCCATAATTCTTGCAAACGGTGGAGCTCTTTATCTTGCAACCATTTCAAGACCAAGCAGAGAATGTCGAGGATGGGGTATAAATGATATTGATATAGACTCAGCAGGGCAAGGTTTGATGAGCCTGATGAACTTAAAGCTATTGAAGCAGGTTCAATTAAAATTATTGGTTTTCAAATTGTTTATTAGTTTTGCTATGAAAAATCTATTAATCTTATTTTTATTAGCTGCTCTTGCTGGATGTTCGACTCAGAATAGTGAATATAAACTATCAAAACAACAAGAAACAGATTTTTTAAGCATAATGTCAATACTTCGAAAAATTGATTTTAACGGGAGCATTAGCATTGCTCATAGAGAAATCAGAAACAGTAGTGCTGAAAAAATAAAACTGATATTGCCAGACTCTATTTTTAAACTTTCTGTTAAGAATGAAATATCAAGTATAGTCGTTGATCCTGAATTTATCTATTTCGTTATGGATGGATTTAAAGGAGTAAATTATGGATTAGTATTTAGTTCCCTCTCCAAGGATAGATTAAATGGATTCCATGAAGTTCAATTTATTAGGCGATGGGATTCAAGTCATTATTGGTATTTTGCCAGTTCTAAGTATTACTAAAACAGAAACCGTCCGGCACTGCCGGACGGTTTCTGTTTATTTAACGTCATGCAGCACACTACTCAAAGCGTCTTTAGGCATATGCTTACCGATAAATGCATTGAGCTAAGTGTAGATAGGCTATTTTCTTCCGAGCTTAAGCTCCCAATCAAAGCCACCTTTTTCATGATAGATTTTTCAATGGAGTTTATTTCTTAGAGGCATAAGAGGAGAACAGGAGGAGGAACAGGAGAGGAACAGGAGAAGGTAGGTAGATCAAGGGAACGAGAGATGAACGGGACGAGTAAAAGTTATAAGAGAGACATAAGAAAACATAAGAGAACATAAGAGAACATAAGAGAGATATAAGAGGGATATAAGAGGGATGCTTTAGAGATCCTGAATATCAGAGGGTTGGAAGTGTGATTATTTGGGGCTGGCAAGAGAAATTTGGAAGGGATGGGCGGTTAGCTTCTCTCTAGCAGCTAGCCGCCAGAAGCTAGATGCCAGCTAACCAGATGCTAGCAGCTAGCCGCCAGAAGCTAGCCGCCAGAAGCTAGCCGCCAGAAGCCAGATGCCAGCTAACCAGAGGCTAGAAGCCATTCTTATTTACTGCTTCAACCCTATTAAAGTTATCCCCGCACCTCCGCTATCAGGATTGTCATCCTTAAACCATGCAATCTCTGGCCTGGTCTTAAGATAGTCTCTCACAATGTTTCTCAGTACGCCATTACCCTTACCATGTAAAACCCTTAGCTCTCTTATATGAAGCAACGATGCCTCGTCGATGTAGTTGAGTAAGGAGGGTATTACCTCATCGGCTCGTTTCCCTCTTACATCAAGCGTGATCTGGAAGTTTCCTAGGGTCTTTTCAAGATCGGTAGTGTGTGAGGTGACTGATCGACGACGTTTTGGCTTATATTCGGATGTATTGGCGTATACCAACTTCTTAAGCTCAGTATGAAGCATGACCTGATCAAAGGAGACTGTTGCCGATTTTCCCTTTATCGCAACAAGCTCCCCAATTGCATCTTGTTCCTTGATCTGAACCAAATCACCTACCCGTAAAGGCCTATCCTTTACCACTGGAGCTGGCTTCTTTAAAACCTCAGGAATAGGTGGAAGATCATCATCTTCGCCTTGATCACTTTCGGTTAAGAGAAGAGCGTCAGCCTGCATCTTTTCTCTTAGTAGTCGTGTCTTCTCTTTTTCTGCTTGTGCCTCTTTGATATCGGCAATGGTGTTCTCTACCAGTTTATTGGCATTTCTGAGGATGTCCGAGGCATCACGTTTCGCCTTCTTGATCAACTCAGATCGAGACTTCTCTAACTCACCATGAAGTTTGACATATTTAGCCAGTGTGTCCGCTAAAAGCTGATCGGCTACCTCTATCTCCTTCCGCTTTTTGTTTAACTCCTCCTTCTCAAGACCCAGTTGCAATAATTGCTCTTCGAAACTCAGTTCTCCTGTCTCTGTCCTGTTCTTTGCTGACTCAAGAATAAACTCAGGAAAGCCAGTCTTCTTGGCAATCTCAAAGGTGAAAGAGCTTCCGGGTCTACCAGTCTGTAGTCGAAAGAGAGGTGCCATATTTCGGGCATCAAAAAGCATTGCTCCGTTGAAGACTCCATTTACCTTACCGGCTAAGAGTTTGAGATTGGCATAGTGCGTTGTAATAACTCCAAATGCCCCCTTCTCAGCTAAATGTTCGATGATCGCCTCTGCTATAGCTCCTCCAAGTCTCGGTTCTGTTCCGGTCCCAATTTCATCACTTAAAAAGAGAGTTTTATTATCGGTATGCTCAATAAAGTAACGCATGGCGACCAGATGAGAGGAGTAGGTGCTCAAATCGTTTTCTAGTGATTGCTCGTCGCCGATATCTATTACAATTTTATCGAAGATGCCGGTCTCACTAGTGGCTCTCATCGAAACGGGAAGTCCGCATTGAAGCATATATTGTAATAGCGCAACGGTTTTCAAAGCCACCGATTTTCCCCCTGCATTCGGACCAGAGATAACAAGGATTCTCTGGTCATCTTTAAGGGTAATATTTAGTGGAACAACACTCTTATAGTTTGCTTGATGAGATAGATAAAGTAGTGGATGGATAGCATCAAGCCAATCGATTAATGGGGCATTCGACATCAGAGGCATGACCGCTCCGATCTTTAGTCCAAAACGAGCTTTAGCCTTAATAAAATCTAACTTACCTGTGATTAATAGTCCTGCCTGTAAATCGGATAGATGTTCACGTAGTTTCGCTGAGAAAATCATTAAGATCTTGATGATTTCTCTTTTTTCGGCAGACTCAAGTTCTCTGATTTGGTTATTGGTCTCGAAGATGGCTTCGGGTTCGACATAAGCCGTTTGACCGGTGGCTGACTCATCATGAATAAACCCCTTTATTTGCCTCTTATAGGCGCTTAGAACAGGGATTACAAGCCTCCCGTTACGAAGGGTCGGCTCAGAGTTTTCGGGGGTTAAACCGGCCTTTCTTGCATCGGCAAGTGTGGCCTCAAGCTTTCTGAAGATTGAGCTCTCCTTTTGTTTGATCTCTTTTCTGATAGAAGCGAGTTCGGGAGAAGCGTTATCATTGATATTCCCTTTGTCGTCGACAATTCGGACAAGCTCTTTGATGAGCAAGGGATCGATTGTAAGAGGGGCGACAAGCTGAGCGAGGGTTTTGAATGTCTCAATTCTCTCATCCGTGAACCAAAGACCAATTTCGCTCATTGCTGACAGGGTATGTCGCAGATCGGGGAGGTTTTCAGGCTCTATCCAGGTGCCGGGGGTAACGAGACGGGAGAATTCATGACTTAAATCAGGAATATCGGTTGCCGGCAGTGGGTTGCCCGAGATAAGAATCTGTCTCATCTCTTCTGATTGTAATTGTGCTGTATAGATAGCATCGAAATCAGTAGAGAAGGCAATGGTTTCTGTAAATCGAAGTCCTAAGGGACTAGTACAATATTTTTTTACAAGCTCGCGGATTTTGTCAAAGCCGCTTTTCTGCTCAAAGTTTGCTGGATAGGTGGACATTAATGGCTAGGGGGTCTGTTTTTCATTGTCACGAGGGCTAGACCGCCCTCTGATGTCTCTTTGTAAATTGAAGGAAGATCGTGTCCGGTAAGGTTCATCGCCTCGACGACCTTATCGAACGAGACCATGTGCCGACCGTCAGAGAGCGTGGCATAGACATTGGCGTCGAGGGCACGAGAGGCTGCTACGGCATTTCTTTCTATGCAAGGAACCTGAACAAGACCGGCGACCGGGTCACAGGTGAGTCCAAGGAAATGCTCTAATCCCATAGAGGCAGCGTATTCTACTTGTGCTGGGGTACCACCGTAGAGTTGTGCGGCGGCTCCGGCAGCCATTGCACTGGCAGTGCCAATCTCACCCTGACATCCAACCATGGCTCCTGAGATAGATGCATTAGTTTTTACGAGATTTCCAATGAGTCCGGCAGTTGCGAGTGCTCTTACTATCTTTTTATCTGAGAGTTGGTTGTTTTGTTGAAGAAGAAATAAAACACCCGGAACGACGCCACATGAGCCACAGGTAGGAGCAGTAACCACTTTGCCTCCTGATGCATTCTCTTCAGCAACGGCTAGAGCATAAGCAAAGATGATATTACGGCGACGCATACTCTCCTTATGTGAGTTAAGTTTGGTGAAGTATTGTGACGCTTTTCTCGGATAGTTTAATCCGCCGGGAAGAGCTCCTTCGGCTTCAATTCCTCGTGCAACCGCCTCTTTCATTACCCTCCAGACTTCGTGCAAGTACTCCCAGATTTCAGCTTCTTCATACTCCTCGACAAATTCCCATAGGTTTCGTCCGTTGTCTTTACACCACTCAAGAATGTGTTTCATCTTGCTTAATGGGTAGATGTTTTGCCTTGGGTCTCGAATACCGGTATCACTGATGTCGCCACCACCAATACTGAAGGTCAGGTGTTCCGAAAGTTTATTACCATCGGTATCAAAAGCCTCAAATAGCAATCCATTAGGATGTTGAGGAAGGAACTCAGAAGGTTTCCAAAGAATCTCAACCCCATGAGGTTTCAATGCGTTCACTATGGCCACATCGGTCATATGGCCTTTTCCTGTTGCTGCCAGTGAGCCATATAGCGTCACTCTAAAGTGATCAGCATTGGGCACTGAACTCAAGAAATTCTCGGCTGCACGACGAGGTCCCATAGTGTGAGAACTAGATGGACCATATCCTATTTTATAGATTTCACGAATTGATTCCATTAAGGGGATTTTTAAGATTCCGCGTGCAAAGATACAGCCTTTTAGCCTGATGCTGAGTTTTGACGAAAAGGAGTTAAGAAAACAGCCTCTTAAGTTGAACCTTAAACGAGCTAATTTGTTTCAAATATCACAGTGATACAGATAAATTACGGTAATAAAGCATTAGAACCGGGAGTCTTTTGGGATTTCCGGTTTTGAATCAAATAAAGAGCTATGGATCAATTACCCCACTTAGGAGCAAATGAAGCGCAGGCACTTGAAGAGCTATATAAAACATGGTTAGATGATCCCGATCAGGTGGATCAGAGCTGGCGCAACTTCTTTCAGGGTTTTCAACTAGCAAGAACTCAATATACTGAAACAAAAGGCCTGGTAGCCGATGGCGAGTTTAATGTGATCAATCTTATTAATCAGTATAGATTAAGAGGTCATCTTTTTACTCGCACAAACCCGGTAAGAACCCGTCGTCAATATTCTCCTACTTTAGATCTTGAGAACTTTGATCTGAAAGAGAGTGATCTAACCAGAGAGTTTGAAGCAGGTAATGAAATTGGCATTGGACGCAAACCCCTTCATGATATTATTGAACATCTGCAAACCACATACTGCAGATCAATTGGTGTTGAGTTTGTTTACATCAGAAATGTTCAACTAACCACATGGCTCAGAGAGCGGATGGAGAGTACCCGTAATCTCCCCGATTTTACGTTAAATGATAAAAAGCATCTTTTAGAGAACTTATCCAGAGCAGTCTTCTTTGAGAAATTTTTACAGAAGAAGTTTACCGGTCAGAAGCGCTTCTCTCTGGAGGGTGCCGAGGCGCTGATACCTGCTCTTGATATGGTTATTGAGAGTGGTTCGCAACTTGGAACTAAGGAGTTTGTTATTGGCATGCCACACCGTGGACGACTTAATGTCTTAGCCAATATAATGCATAAGCCGGTTCGAAATATCCTTACTGAGTTCAGAGGGGTTGAGTTTGATGATGAACTTATACTGGGAGATGTGAAATACCATTTGGGTTATACGTCAACCTATGAGACTCGATCAGGCACCTCAGTCAAGATGACTCTTGCTCCAAATCCGTCTCATCTTGAAGCGGTTAATCCGGTGGTTGAGGGTATTGTAAGGGCTCGTCTTGATGATCGTTATGATGGAAATAGTGATGCAATAGTCCCCATTTTGATTCATGGTGATGCCTCAGTTGCCGGTCAGGGTATTGTCTATGAGGTGGTACAGATGTCAGAGTTGCCGGGTTATCAAACAGGCGGTACTATCCATCTTATTGTAAATAATCAGATTGGCTTTACGACGAATTATCTGGATGCCAGAACCAGTATTTACTGTAGTGATATAGGCAAGGTGGTACAATCTCCAATATTCCATGTCAATGGTGATGATGTGGAGGCTGTTGCGTTTGTTGTTAAGTTGGCTATGGAGCTACGTCATAGATTTCATAAAGATATCTTTATTGATCTGCTTTGTTATCGGAAATATGGTCATAATGAAGGTGATGAACCTCGTTTCACGCAACCTACCCTTTATAAGATCATTGAAACCCATCCCAATCCTCGTGATATATATGCCAAGCAATTAAGTTCAGAAGGATTGGTGGATTCTGACTATCTTCTTCAGCAGGAGAAGCAGATCATGGAGGAGCTTGAACAGCAGTTGGATGAGAGTCGTGAGCAAAAGACGATTCATATCACCAACTTTCTTGAAGAGGATTGGAAAGAGATCAGGCGTGCTACTCCTGAAGATTTTGATAAATCTCCCATGACCGGGATCACTCTAGAGCGGGTCAAGTCGTTGACTGATTCAATTACTCATCTTCCTAAAGATAAAAGATTCTTCAGGAAGATAGAGAAGCTTATGGCTGATCGACGTGAGATGGTTGAATCTGATAAGATAGACTGGGGTACGGCTGAGTTATTAGCCTATGCTTCTCTTTTAACGCAAAAGATACCTGTTAGATTGAGTGGTCAGGATGTTGAAAGGGGTACCTTCTCGCATCGTCATGCTGTTCTAACCATGGATGAGACGGATGAGAAATACTCTCCGTTGAAGTCACTTGGTGGTGAGGCTGCAAGGTTCGAGATTTATAACTCGCTTCTCAGTGAGTATGGAGTGATGGGCTTTGAATATGGCTATGCATTGGCTGAACCCCATGGTCTAACTATCTGGGAGGCTCAATTTGGCGATTTCAGTAATGGATCACAGATCATTCTTGATCAGTTTATCAGCTCAGCAGAGGATAAATGGAATGTAATGAACGGACTGACTCTCTTCTTGCCTCATGGCTATGAGGGGCAGGGGCCAGAGCATAGCAGTGCCCGAATGGAACGTTATCTGACGCTTGCCTCAGAGAATAACTTCCAGGTGGTAAATGCTACGACCCCTGCAAATCTGTTCCACCTGCTGCGTAGGCAGGTTTTAAGGCCATTCCGTAAACCTCTGGTCGTTTTTACTCCTAAGAGCCTTTTAAGACATCCGCAGTGTGTCTCTTCAAAAGAGGAATTGGCCACGGGTCGTTTTATGGAGGTCATTGATGATTACTTAGCTGACGCTGAAAAGGTCACTAGGGTGATGCTCTGTACCGGAAAGGTCTATTACGATCTATTGGAAGAGAAAACCAAAACCTCTCGTGAGGATGTTGCAATCATAAGGCTTGAGCAACTACATCCATTGCCAGTTAAGCAGATCAGGGAGTTAGTGAAGAAATATGAGAAAGCTGAGCGTTGGTTATGGGTACAAGAAGAGCCCGCAAATATGGGGGCATGGAGTTATCTGAAGCTAAACCTGGTTGATCCTGATTTGAAATTAATTGCTCGTCCCGCCTCTGGCAGTCCCGCTACCGGAAGTAGTAAATTCCACTTTATCCAGCAAAAGAAGATTGTAGATAAGGCCTTCCATCAGTGTGATTGTCATCGTTTGGATATAGAATGTCGGATGGTTTGTATTGGAAACCGTTGGCAGAGTTTTGCTAAAGAGTTAAATCTAAACAACAAAGCATAATAACCATGAGCCTGGAAATTAAAATACCTAGTCCCGGAGAATCAATTACACAAGTTCTTTTAGCCAACTGGCTCGTTGAAAACGGGGCTATAGTTGAGAAAGATCAAGAGATTGCTGAGATTGATAGCGATAAAGCCACTTTAGCAATCAGCTCACCTGAAAGAGGGAAAATCACCATTCTGATTGAGGCAGGAACAAATGTGGCAGTTGGAGCTATTGCTGCAACCCTTGAGGTAGTTGAGGGTGAGGTTGGTAATACCACTGTAAAGGTTGATGCGGCTGCTGTAAAAGAGGTGAAATCAAGCGGCCAAGATGCTATGAAAGAGAAACCAGTTACAGCGGAACCTGAAAAGGTGGTCGGAAAATCTGGTATAGCGGGAGATAAATCGAAAGGGTTAAAAGATAAAGAGGTTTCATTGGCCACACCTTTGGCTCGTCAGCTTATGGCTGAGCATGGGATCACCGATGATAAACTAAAGGAGTTTTTTGCCAGATATCATTTCACAAGAGAGGATGTAAAGTTCTATCTTGAGAATAAAGATCGGTTGCCTGATAATAAGAAGGAAGCAAAGCAGCGTGAAGATGACAGGCAAGTAATGACTCCATTAAGGAAGAAGCTGGCTGAGCGATTAGTCTCCGTAAAGAATCAGACGGCTATGTTGACCACATTTAATGAGGTTAACATGACGCCTATCTTTGAGTTGAGAAACAAATACAAAGATAAATTCAAGGAGAAGCATGGCGTTTCTTTAGGTTTTATGTCTTTCTTTACCAGAGCCTGTTCGTTGGCATTGATGGATTTTCCGATGGTAAATGCGATGATTGATGGTGATGAGATAGTAACACATAATTACACTGATATTGGTATAGCAGTTAGTACACCCAAGGGGTTGATGGTTCCAGTACTAAGAAATGCAGAAGAGATGACCCTGGCTGATATCGAAGCTAAGATAAAGGAGTTAGCAACAAAGGCTAGAGACAAGAAAATTACACTGGAGGAGTTGAGTGGCGGAACCTTCACCATTACCAATGGAGGAGTTTTCGGGTCGTTGTTATCAACTCCTATTATCAACCCTCCCCAGAGTGCGATATTGGGAATGCATAACATTGTTGAGAGGCCAATTGCGGTGAAGGGCAAGGTAGAGATTCATCCGATGATGTATGTAGCGTTATCGTATGATCACAGAATTATTGATGGTAAAGACTCCGTAAGTTTCCTTGTAAGAGTAAAAGAGCTACTCGAGAATCCGGTTCGATTAGCCTTTGATGATGGCAAGGCAGAGGAGCGACTATTTGGTTTATAGGAGTTGGGGCATTGCTTGATAAAGTATTTGCCGTTAGCATTTTTAATTAGAGCTTTCTTTGGGAGCTAAATGGATTAATAATTTCAAGTGCCGGGGCATTCTAAATGAGTGTCTCGGTTTGTTTTGATTTGCACACATTAACATGATCACCTCCTCAGGTATAAATAATATATGTATCTTAAATATATTGATAATCAGATGGTGTTTGTTATTTTGAGTATAGAATTAACATAAAATAACGTTAAGACAACCTTAGTACGACTGATTTTTAGTTATTTTACATCTCTTTTATAAACTAGAAAAATTATGCGCATTACATCTACCATTAAATTAATGCATTCGCTGCGTAAAGCCATGTTATTTGTTTTCATTTTAGGCTTAGCGCAGTTAGTAACCGGACAGACCTATACAGAGTTGGTTGTCCCTAAGTACATAGCAGCAAAAACAGCAGCATCAACAAACAATGCAAGAACAGCTTTTGCTATTTGCGTAAAGATTGATGGTCTAACGCCTAACACCTTACATTCTGTTAAGATTGGTGTTGAGTTGGTTGGATCAGCTCAAACAACCTATGGAGCAGGTAACGTTTGGAACACTTCAGCTACACCTGCCGCATGGAATTCAAGTGCAATTGATAACCTATTTACAACCGATGCTTCGGGTTCGTCAGGTCCTGTTTGGATTATGATTCAACCTACCGGCAATGGCTCAAGATTTGGTGCCGGACAGCAGCATGTAATTAAGATGAGTGCATATCCTTCAAGCGGAAGTGCTCCATCACAACCTGCTTATGTTGGAAGTAAAGTGTTTACAGCTCTTGACGTTACAGCTACAGCTATGACAGCTGATCCATCTGATGACGGTGCGTATATTAAAGGATCTGCGGATGCTACTACAACTGGCAAATATGTACTTCTTTTTGATAACGTAGCTGGAACAGGCGATCCTCTTTTCTCTTACCAGATCAGACAAGCTACAGCAACACAGTCTGGTAATACTGCTTTACCAACTGATATTAACGATATTTATATGCAAGCCGGAACCAGTGCAGTTGGTGATTACCCAGCTGTTATCCCTGCTTCATCAGCAAATGGTGTACGTCGCATTGAAGCACGTGATGTCGCTAATACTGTGACTGGTTTTAATACTGATGCCGATGGTGTTTGGCCAAGTGCAAATGCAAACACCACTAATCCTACTCGTGGACAAGTCAGATATATTCTAGCAACTGATGCTCCTTTGATTCCTCAGGGTGTGCCTACTGTTTCTACTACTGCTGTATCTGCGATTACATATAACAGTGCTACAAGTGGCGGTAATGTAACTGCTACAGGTGGTCAGACTGTAACTGCACGTGGCGTATGTTGGAGCACAAGCGCTAATCCTACCATTGCCGATGCTCATACTACTGATGGTAGTGGTCTTGGAACCTTTACAAGTGCTTTGACCGCATTGAATTATAATACCCTTTATCATGTAAGAGCTTATGCAACAAGCGCCAATGGTACAGGTTACGGTAACGAAGTTACCTTTACAACAAACGTTCCTCCTTTTGCACCTGTAGTAGATTTTTCTGCTTCTTCAACAACTATTGTAGAAGGTCAGACTATTGACTTTACTGATCTTTCAACTAACGTACCTACTACATGGAACTGGTCATTGATGGGTGGAACTCCTTATTCTTCAACAGTTCAAAATCCTCAGGATATTCAGTATACAGTAGCTGGTACTTATGATGTTTGTTTGACAGCAACCAATGCATACGGAACCAACACGCTTTGTAAGACTGGTTATATCACTGTTGTTGAACCAGTAAATGCACAGATTGTGATTACCGAAATCATGTATAATCCTCCTGAATCTGGCACAGACTCTTTAGAATACATCGAGTTCTATAACAATGGTGCAAATGCTGTTAACATGGAAGGTTATACCACAACGGGTGTTGATTTTACTTTCCCTGCAATGACGCTTAATCCTGGTGCCTATTCTGTTATCGCTGTTAACGCAGCCGCAATGCAACGTACTTTTGGTGTAACTGCTTTGCAGTGGACCTCAGGAGCATTGAGCAATAGTGGAGAGGCTATCACACTTAAGGATAACTTTGGCATCTTGGTTGACAGCGTTATGTATGATGATGTTGCTCCTTGGGATACTTTAGCCGATGGTTGGGGTCATTCTCTAGTCCTTTGTGATCCTAATCTTGATAATAATTTAGGTGAGAACTGGTCGGCCGCTACCACTTTTGTTGTTGTTAATGCAGCTAATGATAGTATTTGGGGAAATCCAGGTGTCGGCTGTCCTTCAATCGTTCTTCCTGTTGCGGCATTTACTTCAAATGTTACCGAAGTTGGTCTTAATGGTTCAGTTGCCTTCCAGGATCAATCAACTGGTGGAACTATTACAGCATGGGAGTGGACATTCGAAGGTGGTACTCCTGCTACATCAACTGAACAGAATCCAACTGTTGTCTA
Organism: Sphingobacteriia bacterium; assembly: GCA_021286705.1. Lineage (GTDB taxonomy): Bacteria > Bacteroidota > Bacteroidia > Bacteroidales > TTA-H9 > JAJTBW01. The sequence continues at coordinate 1,943 of JAJTBW010000080.1, read as the reverse complement.
TTCAACATTAGGAAAATATGATGTAACCCTGAAGGTTACTAATGCTGATGGCGATAACACGATTGTTAAGACAGACTATATCAATGTAGTTGTTAATCCTGGTATTGGTGATGTTAATGGAGCTAAACTGAATGTTACTCCTAATCCTTCAAATGGAGTTTTCAACATCAATTACAATGGTAATGCTAACTCTTTAAAGGTATACAGCCTAAGCGGAAGTGTTTTACTCGAGCAGAGAAATGGTGAAATCAGCAATCGTCTTGATCTTACCAGTTTCAATAAAGGAATGTATATTCTTGAAATCGTACTTTCTGATGGATCAAAACTTAACAGTCGCTTGATTGTTAAATAGATATAATATTAGGCTCTATTTTTGAGGGTACAGGGTGGCAAGTTATTGTCACCCTGTATTATTTTTATGTCATGAGAAGAATAGTCTGTGCATTTATAATATCCTTACTTTGTTTTTGGTCTGTACAATTATCAGGTCAAGTGAGTTCAACATATAAGATTGCAATAACAGAGATAATGTACAATCCACCTGAGACTGGTACAGATTCTCTTGAGTTCATTGAGTTGTATAATTATGGCAATCAAATAATAAATTTGGATGGTTTTGTCTTCACAGACGGGATTAGTCATTCGTTCGATGAGTATCTTTTCTATCCTGGTCAGTACTTTGTTTTAGCTTTAGATTCGGGTGCAGTTAACAGGACTTTTGGTATTCATTCGCTTCGATGGGATTCAGGACGACTATCTAATTCAGGGGAGGCCGTTAAGTTGATTGATCCATTTGGGTTAACGGTTGACTCAGTATATTACAGTGCCTATGCTCCATGGCCGGAGACGCCTAATGGGTTAGGTTCTTCCTTAGTTTTATGTGACCCCTATTCAAACAATCTGCTGCCAGAGTCATGGACCTCTTGCAGTGATTTTGTTGTAAAAAATGCTGCCGGAGATTCTATTTGGGCAAATCCTGAGGCAGGGTGTCAGTGGGTTACTGCGCCTGTAGCTAACTTTTACGCTAATAAGACACAGCTTTTGCCAGGGAAATCAGTAGACTTTTTTGATGCCTCTTTAGGTGACATAATAACATGGAATTGGGTCTTTGAGGGAGCAACACCTTCGAACTCTACAGTGAAAAACCCTGCGGGGATTACATATTCCAATTATGGTACTTTTAGGGTTTGCTTAACAGTGACCAGTGTCCATGGTCAGAATATGCATTGTGAAGAGAGCTTTATAACTGTTGCACCACCGCCTGATCCGATACCACTTACGATCACTGAGATCATGTATAATCCTCCTGAGTCATCTGATACACTGGAATATTTGGAACTATACTATTCAGGTGCTGATTCACTGAATCTACTGAATTATAAATTTGTTGCGGGAATTACGCATACATTTCCTGCGACCTACATACATACGGGTGAGTATTTTGTATTGGCTGGTAATAAAGCAGCCTTTAGGAGTGTTTTTGGTTTTGAGCCGATGCAATGGAATAGTGGTAGTTTGAGTAATAATGGAGAGTTAATAAAGCTTGTTTCATCAGATCAGCGGACAGTAGATAGTCTGTATTATTATTCAAGTTCTCCCTGGCCTGTTGGGGCAAACGGCACAGGAGCGTCGATTGTGTTATGTAATCCGGAGTTAGATAATAGTATTGGCGGGAATTGGGCAGCTGCTACTGATACTTCTGCTACGGTGGGAGGTGTTGTCTTATTGGGATCTCCCGGGCGAGCATGTACACCAGAGATGCCGAGTGCTCTTTTCTCAGCTAATTATACCGATATACTACCTGGTGATTCTGTCAAGTTTACCGATTTATCTTCAGGGGGTATTAGTGCCAGAAGATGGAGTTTTCCTGGAGGCACTCCTTCATCATCTGAATTACCTGAGGTTTATGTAACCTATTCGGCAGCGGGTAGCTATCCTGTCTG
>JAJTBW010000079.1 GCA_021286705.1 Sphingobacteriia bacterium | reverse complement strand
GGTAACTTAGGGAGATTATTAGGATCTAATGTTGAGACCCTAAACATCTGACCTGCACCTTCAGCATCAGATGCAGTGATTATAGGGGCATGCATATAGAAAAAGCCCTTCTGATGGAAATAGTGATGGATGGCATAGGCCATGTGATGCCTTATGCGCAGAACGGCACCGAAGGTGTTAGTCCGTGGACGAAGGTGCGCTATACTCCTCAGAAACTCCAATGAGTGCCCCTTCTTCTGTAAAGGATAACTCTCAGGATCAGCGGTACCATAAACAATCAATGAGCTAGCTTGTAACTCTACCGTCTGCCCTTTACCCATGCTGGCGACCAACTTACCCGTTACACTTACTCCTGCTCCGGTTGTAACACCTTGCAACTCCTCTTCACTGAAATTAGCAAGATCAAAAACAACCTGTAAATTATGGATAATAGAACCATCATTCAATGCCACAAATGCAACGTTCTTATTGCCCCGCTTGGTTCTAACCCAACCCATTACTGTAACCTCGCTATCTACATGACTGCCCGATAGCGCTTCAATGATCTTGATTCTCTTCATGTGATAATAATTTGTATTTAAGCGTCACACTATTCTCACGGATTGCCTGCTCTTTAATCCTATTGATTAATAGCATCAATACCGACAATTGTAAGTGTTGAAAACTATTTTAAAGCCAAATGAATTAGTTCTAATTAAACAGTACTATAATCAACTCATCCTCGAAAGTAGGTTTCTATTCAACTGTAGTTACCTTCCGAACGACAAAAATAAATAATTCTCAGTTGAGTCCCCCCTATTCTTTGATCATCTTATCATTCTTAAGACGAAAATAGTAGTTATTATCATGTTACAACCTCCAGACACAAACAGCCTAGGTACCAACAAAACAACTGTCTACCCTTTTCTATCAATTAACAATGGATCCATTGTATGGCTAATGAACCCTGAACCATATCAAACAAAGAGTGTTTACTTAATAACATTAACCTTAATAAATTATGGGCAAGCAGCTATTCTTCATCCTATTATTGGCATTTTCATTTCTAAACATCCAGGCACAGACTGAAAATCTCAATTACAATAAGCAATTAGCAGATTCTCTTGGTGCCGATGAATATGGAATGAGATCATACTATTTGGTAATCCTAAAGACGGGCACGGCGAAAATTGAAGACAAAGAGAAACTAGGAGAGCTTTTCAGGGGGCACTTCGATAATATAAATAAGATGGCGAAAGAGAAGTATTTGGTAATTGCTGGCCCTCTGGAAAAAAATGAACTCAGTTATCGTGGTATCTTTATTCTTGATGCAAAATCAGAGGAAGAGGTAATTTCACTAATGAAAGGTGATCCGACGATAACGGCTGGAATTTTCACCTACGAGATAATGAAATGGTATGGGTCAGCAGCCATCCCCCTCTATTTAAAATATCACGATACAATAGAGAAGAAGAAAATCTAACTTGAGATAACCCCGGAACCTACTAGCTCATCCTCATCATACCAAGCAGCAAATTGGCCAGAGGTAATCCCTCTTTGAGGCACATCGAATAAAATATAGAGGCCCTTTTCTCTAAAATAAAAAGTCGCCTCTTGTAGTGATTGTCTGTATCTGATTCTCACCTGATACCTTCTTACCTCATTTAACCCGGCTTCCTGATCCACTCTGATCCAATGCAATTCACTTCTAGCGATAAACAGAGCCGATCTATTCAAACCAGGATGGTCATGACCTTGTCCTGTATAGATAAAATTCCGCTCAACATCAGTGGCTAGTACGAAAAGAGGCTCAGGCTTTCCCCCTACATTCAGACCTTTTCGTTGACCAATAGTATAGTAATGAGCGCCCGGGTGCTTTCCAATTGTTTTGCCATTCCAGGGGCGGTAGCTAAAAGGTCGAGCAAATCGTCTCAGTTCATCATCAAATTCAGGGCTTTCCGGATCTGGGGTTTTAACTAAAGGATAAGCATAATCTTTAGGGATCTCAATAATATCACCCTCTTTACTTTTTAATTTCTGTTGAAGAAATTCAGGCAGGCTAACCTTACCTACAAAGCAGATACCCTGAGAATCCTTTCGCTCGGCAGTAGGAAGATTGAGCTCTGTGGCAATTCTACGAACTTCAGGTTTAAGAAGATGTCCTACAGGAAAAAGCACCTTTGACAGCTGTTCTTGACTAAGTTGGCAAAGGAAATAGCTCTGATCTTTATTAGGATCAGTTCCAGCAAGGAGTCGGTGCATAGAAGTACCATCTTCAAGCTTGATAGTCTCCTTTCTACAATAATGCCCAGTAGCAAAATAGTCAGCACCTAGTTCTTCAGCCGCCTTGATAAAAGGATCAAATTTAATCTCACGATTACAAAGTACGTCAGGATTTGGTGTACGACCCTTCTCATACTCATTAAACATGTAGTCAACCACTCTATGGCTATAATCCTCGCTAAAGTCACGGACATGGAAAGGTATATCAAGCTTCCGGGCTACCAACTCTGCAATAAGGCGATCATCATGTGCCGGACAATCACCTTCGAGCAGACCAACTGTATCATGCCAGTTAATCATAAAAATGGCAATCACATCATATCCTTGCTGCATTAAAAGGTGGGCAGCTACACTTGAATCAACACCTCCTGATAAACCAACAGCTACTACAGGCCTTTTCTTTTCCATAGTGCAAAGTTACTTGATTTTAACGGTAAATAAGATGCAACAAGCCTAACTACTCATAATCAAGCCACTGCACGGTAATAATTTGGTAATATTTTCATTTGGGATGTTTGAAGGGAAAGAACTAATCATTCTAATTTTGTATAATAATCTATTGATAATGAAAGACGAAAAACAAAGAGTTGCGCTTGTAAGTATTTTTGCCGCAGTGCTTATAACAGGAATGAAACTTATTGTTGGAGTTCTTACCGGAAGTTTAGGTATTCTTTCAGAGGCACTACATTCAGGACTTGATTTAGTAGCTACAGCTGTTACTTATTTTGCAGTCAGAATGGCTGATAAACCTGCCGACAAACACCATACCTATGGCCATGGAAAAGTTGAGAATCTAAGTGCACTATTCGAAACATTATTATTAGTGATTACCAGTTTCTGGATTATATATGAAGCCATTCAACGGCTTTTAGGAGCAGAATTTGAGATCGAGGTTACCTTCTGGAGTTTTTTGGTAATGATTGTTTCTATAGTAGTTGATTGGTTAAGAAGTAGAGCACTTCTCAAGGTTGCCAAGAAACACAATAGCCAGGCGCTTGAAGCCGATGCACTACACTTCTCAACTGATATATGGAGTTCTGCTGTGGTTATAGTTGGACTTGTGGGCTCACTAATAGGATATCCAGGTGCAGATGCCATAGCTGCATTAGCTGTAGCATTAATTGTATTATGGGTATGTTTCAAAATGGGGAAGAAATCTATTGATGTGCTCTTAGATAAGGCGCCAGTTGAAGAGACTAAGGCTATCGCTGAAGCACTTGATCAAATTCCCGGAGTATTACATTGGCACGATCTTAAAGTACGTCAATCAGGTGCCGATGTACTCGTTGAAGTCAATATTCATATTGACCCAGCCTATTCTATTGGCGAGGCTCATCAACTATCACATGAGGTAGAACAGCAAATTGTTTTAGCATGCCCAAGAGCATTTGTCCATGTGCATCAAGAGCCCCATTCCACTAATGTAAAGCAATAAGACGCTAAGGCACTGTCAATAAACATCATACGCCTTCATAACGCGACACTCTTACCAGACTGATAAGGCAGTTTGGCAATAAAACAGAAATATTTCACAAAAACACAAAGAAACGATTTGCATCTAATTCGTTTCTTTGTATCTTTGTGCCACTAAATTAATACTAAAGAATAATTGGAAAAGAAATTCATCATTGAGAAGGTTCGACAACTAAGCTTGTTAACTGAGTTACATACGTTGAGCAATCCTGAAATCTGTGAAAGGTTAGGTGTTGATATCAATTTATTTGAGGAACACTTCAAATCCAGAGAGATATTGATAGAAGAGATACTAAAGCGTGAAAGAAGCTCATTCGAACAGATTTTCTTAGAGAATGATTTTTCTGACTCGAATGCCATTGATATACTTTTTGTTGTGAGTCGGGAGATATTCAAGCGATTCAGTATGGTAAAGCCATTAGTTAATCAGAGCTATAGAGAAGTCTATTCTAATGTATTCCAAGAGCATATGGAAGACAGGATGAAGTACATCTTTGAAAAGATTAAGATCAATCTTGATAAAGGTATTCGACAAGGGATGTATCGTTCAGACCTAAGTATTGAATTGGTTGCACGATTATATATAAGTAGGCTAATTGATATCCACAAACCTGAGTTCTTTCCTCCTGAGCAATTCTCATTTCAGATGCTATTTGAGGTAATGTTTGAGAATTTTGTCAGGTCAGTAGGGACACTAGAAGGGATTCGATATTTTGAACTTCGTAAAGCAGAAACAACATTTCTATTATGATTGGGGGAAATATGTTAGATGAGGGGAAATTAGACGAGAAGTTCATCCAGATATTGCTTGGAAGTTGCAAGATGTTTAAATCACTTGGAATACGCTCACTCTCGATGGACGATATAGCACGTAATCTATCTATTTCAAAGAAAACACTTTATCAATATGTTAAAAGCAAAGACGAATTGGTAGAGAAAGTAATGGATTACGATTTTTCAAAAACAGTGAACGTATGGATGCAAGAGTGTCCTGATGACTCATCGAATGCGATAGATCAGTTACTCAATGCCAGTAAATACATCTATGAAGAGTTAAAAGACGTTAATCCTGCGGTTACATTTGATCTCCAGAAATATCACACAGAGGTATATAGGAACCATCTGATGAGAAAACAAGATCTAATATTCGAACTAATGAAAGCGAATATTGTGAAAGGAATCTCGGAAGGATTATATAGGGAAAATATTAATGAAGAGGTTGTTGCACGTATTTATGCCAATAACATTGAAGCATTAACTGAATCAGATCTATTCAAGAGACACCATATCTCATTAGAGATGATATTAGAGATCATGTTTGAAAACCACATTCGAGCCATTGCAACCCCTCTAGGGGTAAATTACTTAGAAAACATCAAAACAAAGCTTAAAGAGGATTAACGAATAGAAAATAGGTCAACAACAGTCTAGTTATTAACACATCGCACAGAATATCAATATAGAGAGATCATTTCAGGTACGATCATCTTGCTCTATGGGTTATTTCTTTGTGATCATAAAAAACCAAATTATTAACACATGAACTTCAGATTAAGGTTAATCAGTGTATTGTTAATACTGGGGGTAGGTAGTGTGAGTGCTCAAGAAGTCTTAGAATTGTCACTAACAACTGCAATCGAGCAAGCTCTAAATAACAACACTCAGATTAAAAATGCAGAATTAGACACCCAAATAGCAAAGAAAAAGATTTGGGAAACTACCGCCATTGGGCTTCCACAGTTAACTGCAAAGGGGCAATATACCAACATCTTTAAAGTTCCTGAGGCCTCGTTTGGACCCTCACTAAATCCAAACCTACTCCCTTCAGGTTACATCACTAAAGATGACTTTTTGGCTGCCTATGTTGATGCCGGAGCCATTGCACTGGGTGTAAAAGAAAACACAACAGTAGACTTCACATTAACACAATTGCTATTTTCAGGCAGTTATATAGTAGGCTTACAGGCTTCAAAAGTATATGCTCAATTGTCAGAGCAAAGCCTTATTAAGTCTAAACTTGATATGACCGAATCAGTTACCGTAACCTATTGCATGGTTTTGGTGAGTGAAGAGAGTCGTCGGGTTTTGACTGAAAACCTCACAAATGTTGAAAAGACTTTGACTGAGATAAGAGAAATGTATGGTCAAGGTTTCGTTGAGAAAACCGATGTTGATCAACTTGAAATTACTGCATCAACCCTTAGAAGTATGGTAAATCAGGTTGAGCGGGGCATTGAGGTAAGCTATAATCTTCTCAAAATAGAACTTGGCTTGGACGACAATAAAACAATTCGTCTCACCAATAAGCTAGAGGATATTATGAATACTATAGATTTAGCCTCTTTAACTCAGAATCAATTCTCAGCCGAGCAAAACATAGACTTTAACCTTCTTCAAACCACTGAGAAGTTGGCTAAACTCGACTACAATCGTGAAAGGACAGAGTTCCTACCAACCATATCTGCTTATTTTAACCACACTGAACGTCTAAAAAAACCTGACTTCGACTTCCAATCTCCAAACATGCTTGGTGTTTCAGTTAGCCTACCCATCTTCAATAGTGGTGGTAGATTAGCACGGGTGGCTCAAAAAAGAATGGCATGGGAACAGGCTCAAAACAACAAAGAGTATGTTGGAAGAAACCTTGAATTACAGGTTCGCCAACAACGATCAGACTTAATCTCCAAGTTTGACACCTACCAGAATCAATTGCAAAACAAAAAACTGAGTAATGACATCTATGACAGAACTCTCATTAAATATAAACAGGGAGTCTCTACTAGTCTGGAACTTATGAATACTCAAAATCAGTATTTGCAGGCAGTCTCAAACTACTTTCAATCAATATTCGACGTAATTAAGTCAAAAGCAAATCTTGAAAAATTATACAGTAAAGGAAATTAATAACAGCATCAGTATGAGAAGAAATATCGTCATCATAGCAGCATTAGCTCTTTTCGCAGTGGCTTGCTCCTCAGATAAAAAAGCCAAACTTCAGGGGCTCATCCAGGAAAGAGATAAACTCAATGCTCAAATCGAACAATTAGAAAAAGAGCTTGGCAGTTCTGACTCAATAAAGCAACGTATTACTAATGTTAAGCTGACTGAAATAGCCCCTTCTTCATTCATTCACTATATCGAAATCCAAGGTAAGGTTGAAGGAGAAGACAACATAGAGGTCTCACCACAAGCATCAGGTTTAGTAACTAAAGTCTTCGTAAAAGAAGGCGATGCCGTTCGTAAAGGACAAGTAATGGCAGAACTCGATGTTCAAGTGATCAAGCAAAGTATTGAAGAGGTTAAGACGCAACTCAGCCTTGCAAATACACTATTTGAAAAGCAGAAATATTTATGGGAGAAGAACATCGGCTCAGAAGTTCAATATCTACAAGCTAAGAATGGGAAAGAGTCACTAGAGAAAAGATTAGCAACACTAAATGAACAGGTAGCATTATCTCGCTTTGTTTCACCTATCAATGGCACAGTAGAAGATGTTCCTGTAAAAGTTGGTCAACTAGTCTCTCCGGGAATGCCTGGTTCAGCTATTAGAGTGGTCAATATGGCCAACGTTAAGATCACGGCAGATCTCAGTGAAGCGTACGCCTCAAAAATTAAAAAAGGCAATAGTGTTGAGGTAACTTTCCCAGATAATGGAGAGTCAATCTCTGCGTCAGTTACATTTGCCAGTCGCTTTATCGACCCTGTAAATAGAACCTTCAGAGTAGAATGCTCCTTGCCGAACAGCGGAAACAGAGAGCTAAGAGCTAACATGGTAGCCTCCGTTAGAATTAACGATTACACAAACCCCAAAGCATTTGTCATCCCCCAAAACGTTATCCAGAAAGAGCTTAAAGGAAACTTTGTTTGGATTGCAGAACAAGATGGCAACAATTGGAGAGTTGAACGCAGATCTATAGTTGCTGGCACAGATTATAACGGCAATACCGAGATCACTTCTGGTTTGGCCGAAGGTGATAAAGTAGTAACTGTAGGCTATCAAGGATTAAAAGAGGGTGATTTAATAAACTTCTAACCTATTGAACCTGCAAAATGGCTGAAAAACAAAATAAAATAAAAGAATTCTTTGCCACCAGTTGGGCTATCAACAACACTACAAGTGTTTATGTGTTGGCCTTCTTTATCTCCATCCTCGGGGCTCTGAATTACATTTTCATCCCAAAGGAGCAATTCCCTGAGGTGGTGATACCATACATTATGGTCAACACGATTTATCCGGGCACCTCACCAGAGGATATGGAGAATCTTGTTACAAGACCTATCGAAAAGCAACTCAAGTCTATCTCTGATGTTAAGAACATCAAGAGTACCTCTATTCAAGACTACTCAGCAATTGTTGTAGAGTTTACCACTGATGTAGACCTTGCCGATGCCAAACAACGTGTCCGTGATGCAGTAGATAAGTCTAAGCCCGATTTGCCCAGCGATCTTCCTGATCAACCACAAATCATGGACATTGACCTCTCGGAGATTCCTATAATGTATATCAATATCGCTGGCAATTATGATCTTGATAAACTGAAGAAATTCGCTGAGCAGGCGCAGGATAGAATTGAAACGCTTAAAGAGATCACCCGTGTTGATATCGTCGGAGCTCTCGAACGTGAAGTTCAGATAGATGTTGATATGTACAAGATGCAGGCAGCCAAGGTTGCTTTTAGCGATATCGAAAGAGCTGTTGCTTCTGAGAATGTCACTATTTCTGGTGGTAGTATTACCCAAAACGGGTTGAGACGTAATGTCCGCGTTAAAGGACAATTTGAGTCAGCTGAAGAGATTAAAAACATTATTGTTCACTCATCAAGCGGTGCCATGGTCTATCTCAAAGATATCGCTGTGGTAAACGATGGTTTTAAAGAACAGGAAAGTTTCTCACGTATTGGAGGTAAGAACGTTATCACACTTAATGTGGTCAAAAAATCAGGACAGAACCTCCTAGATGCCTCTGACCAGATTAAGCACATGATTGACACAGAGTTCAAGGGTAAAATATTCCCCTCTGACCTTGAGGTTACCCTGACTGGTGATATGTCACGCTTCACCCGTAACACACTTGAAGAACTTAACAACACCATCATCATTGGATTTATCCTCGTTACCATAGTACTGATGTTCTTTATGGGCTTCACCAACTCATTCTTCGTGGCTCTATCAGTGCCTCTATCAATGGCCGTTGCATACATGGTATTGCCCTCATTAGGATTTAGCATGAACATGATCGTCATGTTCGGCTTCATCTTTGCTCTGGGTATTGTTGTTGATGATGCTATTGTTGTTATCGAGAATACTCACCGAATTCACCGACATGTACCTGACATACGACAAGCCGCCAAGATGGCGGCAGGAGAGGTCTTTCTCCCCATCTTCTCTGGCACATTGACTACATTGGCTCCCTTCTTCCCACTGGCATTCTGGCCCGGTACTGTCGGAGAGTTTATGTATTATATGCCCGTAACATTAATTATCGCTCTCTTTGCCTCATTGTTTGTCGCATACATCATCAACCCAGTCTTTGCAGTTTCGTTCATGAAGCATGAATACGAGGTACAGGATGACTCAATCCACAAACAGAAGGTTAGAAAGTTCCTCCTCTGGGGCGGTATTATTCTCTCAGTCGGCTTAATGGGCTATATCGTTGGTCTGCACACATTCGCACACGTTATCTTTATCATGGTTGGTTTAGTGGCTTTCTTCCGCTTCGTCATTGCACGATTCATTGAGAAATTCCAACACATTACCTGGCCTTGGATAATGAAACAGTATGAACGCCAATTAAGGTATTTGGTAAGCGGAAGAAAACCATATGTTTTATTAGTTGGGATGATCATTGCCTTTATAATGACCTTCTTTCTAGTAGGTTTGCGAAGCCCCGATGTACTATTCTTCCCCAACAATAGCCCCAACAATATCTATGTCTATATTAAGATGCCGGAAGGAACCCACCAGAATGTCACTGATAGTGTCACCCGTCTCGTAGAAGATAGAGTCAATGGCGTTCTGGGAAAAAACAACCCCGATGTTGAATCGGTACTGGCTAACGTAACAGTCGGTACTGGTGATGAAGAGAGCTTCGTTAGAGCCAACTCCTTTAACAAAGGGAAGGTAAGTATTAACTTCGTTGAGCATAAATTCAGAACTAGTGGTGTCACCACCGATGCCTATCTTGACAAAATCAGAGAGGGTATGAAGGGTATTGCAGGTGCAGAAATCACTGTCGAGAAGAACAGAATGGGACCACCGACAGGAAAGCCCATTAACATTGAGATCTCCTCAGAAAACATGCCTGAACTAATTGCCGATGCAAATAGATTTATGGCTTACCTCGACTCGCTTCAAATTCCAGGCATTGAAGAATTAAAAAGTGACTTCGAGGCTATCAAACCTGAGATCATCATCAATGTTGACCGTGAAAGGGCAATGCGTGAAGGACTAAGCATCGGACAAATTGGTCTTGAGATCAGAACTGCCATATTCGGTAAAGAGGTCTCTAAGTACAAAGTCGATGAAGATGAGTTCCCCATTCAACTTCGCTACGACAAGGCGACTCGTGAGAACATCAATAACCTGATGAATCTTAGAATAACCTATCGTGATATGAATTCAGGACTTCTCAGAAGCATCCCACTTTCTACAGTAGCAACGGTTAAATATGACGACTCATACGGTGGAATCAATCGTAAAGATCTTAAACGTATGATCACTATCTCTTCAAACGTGCTATCTGGATACACTGCCAACGGCATTATTGCCCGCATCAAGGAAGAAGCAACTAACTTCCAGTTCACGGATGGGGTCAATGTAGCCTTCACAGGTGAACAGGAAGATCAAGCTGAGACTTCAATGTTCCTGTTAAAAGCGATGTTTATTGCTATATCTCTGATCTTCTTTATTCTCATAACTCAATTCAACTCTATTTCTAAGACAATAATTATTCTTTCTGAAGTAGTCTTTAGTATTATTGGTGTTCTATTGGGAGTAGTCATCTTTGATCTGGATATCGTAATTCTAATGACAGGACTCGGTGTTGTAGCACTTGGGGGTATTGTTGTCAGAAATGGTATTCTTATCGTTGAGTTTGCAGATACAATGGTTGACCGTGGTTATAAAGTCAAGGAGGCTGTAATACAGGCTGGTATTACAAGAACCACCCCTGTTATCCTTACAGCAACTGCAACCATGCTCGGATTGGTACCTCTGGCTGTTGGTATGAATATCAACTTCATAACCCTCTTTACCGATCTCAATCCGCAAATCTACTTCGGAGGAGACAACGTTGCCTTCTGGGGACCATTGGCATGGACTATCATTTTCGGATTAAGCTTTGCAACCTTCCTGACATTAATCTTTGTTCCGGCTATGTATTACATTGCATACGCCTTCAAGGTCAGACTTAAATACTGGAAAACCCGTAAAAGCACCAGATAAAAAGGAGTTCAACTCTCCTTAAATAAAAAGGGAGATGGGCAATAAGCCTCATCTCCCTTTTTTATTTTCTACCAACGGATAAACATGAATACCCTATTAAAGCATAAACAGGAAACCTACTACTTATTAGTTACCACCGGTATCCCGGGTAGTTTAGACTGATCCAAATCATACATGCGATAAAGAAAAAAGTAATATGCTATTTTACCACCCCGCTCTATCGGGATGCTATCCGGAGGAGCTATACTATCAAAGCAAGAACCATATAGCTCATAAGGCTGATGCATATCACGAGAGGAGGTAATGTAATAGCCGTCAGTACCATTAACCGGCAACCCCCTTTGATAGTTTATCCAAAAATACTTATGAATCTTCTCTAAACTACCAAATGCATACAGATTCCTACGTAATGGATGTGCCACATAATAATCAAGATTTGCGGCAGGAAACCATCTGTAACTGAAGAAGGGAGCATTTACAGCCATTCGTTTTTGTAATGTATCCTGCCCTATAACAGGAGATATCTTCTCGCTTAGCTGACGCCATCCATACATATCAAGTGAGAAATCTTGCTTTCCAAGTCTTCTCGAACTTACTTCTCTATCATCTAAAGGAAACAATCCAAAATTAACCTGTATAATTGCCAAAGGAATGAGAATAACCAAGAGAATTGACGAAGACCAGATAACCTTGGGAACCAAGTCTCTTGTTGCAACTGACCACCAACTTGCCGATAATAGAAACAGGGCATAATATCCAGGACCACTCCAATGAGGTAGGGTTTGACGGAAAAGGCTAAATGAAAGGAATGTCAAAATAATGGGTAAGCTGGCATAAAGAAGAAACCAGGTACTCTTTGAATCCAAAGGAGATAGTCTTCTCCATCCAAAGGCAGCTAATATAATAGCCACACCATTTAAAGGGTTATTATACCCAATCTGTCCCAATAATTCCCTGAGGAAGAAGAGAGGCTTAATTCCACCATCCTCAATTTCGACACGTTCACCATGAAATGTAAAACTGATAAAATTATTCTCAATATTCCAGAATAGTATTGGAGAGATAATCAAAATAACACTTACAATACCCAACCAAAACTCCCGCTTCTTTAGTAAGTTATGGTAAAAAGAGAGTATTGTCAGCCCGGCTGCCATCCCTATATAAACACCGGTATACTTAGAAAGCGTAGCAAATCCAGTAGCTACGAAACCAAGAAATAGAAATATCGGCTTTGATTTCTCTTCTGTACGATCGTTAAAGGCATAGAGAAAAGCTAATAAAGCAAGTAACCAGAAGGTATTTTGTGGAGCATCAGGCATGGCGAAAGTTCCACTGATTATAGTACCATATGGTGAAGCAAAAAGCATCAATGCGGCGATGATTCCTGTCTTCTCATCTTTCAGTAATTTTCCGCATAAGAAAATCAGTAGCAGATTAAGTGTACCAAGAAGGATAGGACCAAACCTGACGAGTAGCTCAGAAAAATAGCTTAAATCAAACGTAGTGAACTGGATCAGCCATCCAATAAATGGAGGATGATCGAAGTGACTCAGATCAGGATACTCTGCATAGGTGATGTAATAAACCTCATCATTGCCCAATTCAACCGACATAGCGGCCCAACAGCGAAGAAGAAATGAAAAGCCGATTAACACCCAAAACAGAAGACTTATACGCTTATCCTTAATCATCAATTACATGGTTTAACAAAGAATTAATAGGGCATATATCACCCCGGATATTTAAGTTAACCATGCAAATATACGCTGTTAGATAGCTACTCTTTTGATACTTTGAAAAAATAGCAAGGTTGGATGGCAACACTAATTTATCAGATGAGATAACGGCACCCTGAGAAAAAACGGGCTGTAAGAAGATCTCACAGCCCGTTTTCTAATTACAATGGGATATTTCCATGTTTCTTCGTAGGATTACTTTTATGCTTATTTCGAGCCATCTCGAAGGCTTGGAACAGCTTAAACCTCGTATTCCTTGGCTGGATAATCTCATCGATATAACCTAATCCTGCTGCTTTATAAGGGCTAGCAAAGACCGCCTTATAATCTGCGGAAGCCTGCTTACGCTCCTCGTCTGTAAGTTTATTCTTATAGAGAATATTTACAGCCCCGTCAGGTCCCATGACCGCTATCTCGGCAGTAGGATATGCATAATTAATATCGGCACCAATATGCTTGCTAGACATAACATCATAGGCACCACCATAAGCTTTACGGGTAATTAGAGTTACCTTGGGCACCGTTGCCTCGGCATAGGCATAGAGAAGCTTAGCTCCGTGTCTGATCACACCACCAAACTCCTGTTCTGTACCGGGTAAGAAACCAGGCACATCAACCAGTGTAAGGATTGGAATATTAAAAGCATCACAGAAGCGAACAAATCGAGCAGCCTTGACACTTGCGTTTATATCGAGGACACCTGCCAGATTTTGTGGCTGATTTGCTACAATCCCTATTGGATAACCACCCAGGCGACCAAATCCGATCACAATATTGGGAGCATAGAAAGGTTGAATCTCAAAGAAGTTACTTTCATCAACTATGCTTGATATGATACTCTTCATATCATACGGCTTGTTAGAATCATCGGGTACTACCTTTGTCAGTGATTCGTCAACCCTATTAATCGGATCCAGACAGGGCTTAATTGGAGCATCATCCATGTTATTAGATGGGAGGAAGCCAAGCAGCTCTCGAATCATGAGCATTGCCTGTTGGTCATCGTCAGCCATGAAGTGAGCGACACCACTTTTAGTGTTATGAGTCATTGCTCCACCGAGATCCTCTTTGGTAACCTCTTCGTGAGTAACTGTCTTAATTACATCAGGTCCGGTTACAAACATATAGCTTGTGTCTTTGACCATAAAGATAAAATCAGTGATTGCCGGCGAGTAAACAGCTCCTCCGGCACATGGGCCAAGAATAGCTGAAATCTGAGGCACAACACCTGATGACATCACATTACGATAAAAGATATCTGCGTAACCGGCAAGACTCTCTACACCCTCCTGAATACGAGCTCCACCTGAGTCATTCAATCCAATTACCGGAGCACCCATCTTAAGTGCCATATCCATAATCTTCACAACCTTGTCAGCGTTTGCCCTCGACATCGAGCCACCAAAGACAGAAAAATCTTGGGCGAAGACATAGACCAGACGACCGTCTATTTTACCATATCCTGTAACCATTCCATCGCCTAGAATCTTTTGCTGATCCATGCCAAAATCAGTAGAACGGTGTACCACAAACTTATCCAATTCTACAAAAGAACCAGAATCTAAAAGATCCTCGATTCTCTCTCGGGCAGTCTTTCTACCCGATTCATGAATCTTAGCAATACGCTCTTCTCCTCCGCCTAATTCGGCCATGAGGTTCATCTTCTCAAGTTCATTAACTTTCTCTTCTATTGACATGGCACTATTATTCAATAATTATTAGTGGTTGTTTTCCTTCAACTGTGGCTCCTTCTGTAGTTGTAATACTAATCACCCTGCCATTGATTGGAGCTTTAAACTCACTCTCCATCTTCATCGCACTGATAATGATAAGTGTTTGACCGGCCTCTACTTCATCACCTTCCGAAACAAATAATTTGACAACCTTACCCGGCATCGGAGACTCGATAATATTTGAGTGATGTCCTTTAAGACCCTTTGATCTGCTCTGACGATATTTCTCTTCAGCATCAATAACCTCAGCTTCATAACTTGAATGATACGTATTAACGGTGAAGCTTCTTGGATTTGCACCATTAACCAACTCAACATTAAACGATTGATGATTGATTATAATCGAGTAAACACCTCTTTCAACTTCAATAATATCTGCCTTATACTCTTTATCATCAACCCTAATGGTGTAGTCATTATCCTTGCTAGCTAATATCTCTATATTAGCCAAACGGTTGTTTAGTTTGACCTCCATCTATTTCTGTCTGTTAATTTTATTTATCAATCGTTCATCCACACTAAATTTACCCGGACCGGTAATCATAAGAAACAAGAAGATGACCAGATAAACGTAAGCTAGTTCTCTAATTGAGAAATTATCACCTGCATGAACTATAAAGAAGGCGACGGCCATTGTAAATGATACTATTCCTGCAGCAAACCTTGTAAATATTCCTGCAATAATCATAATCGAACCTACAACCTCGGCTAAAACAGCCAGTATAAAAGCTACCATTGAGCCTGTACCAATTGGATCAGGAAATAATGTAGCCATTATTGGCCATCCGAGAACTTTAGGCCATCCATGACTAAAGAGCATTGCTGAACCTGCCGTTATCCGAAGAAATAGTAAACCAACGGAGAGCGTTGTATAACTGGTACCTATCCCGGAAAGAGACTTGAGCATGCTACCTTTTATCAATGTTTTCATCTGTGATTAATTTGATTATCTTAAAACTTATTGAGTACCCTATTAA
Organism: Sphingobacteriia bacterium; assembly: GCA_021286705.1. Lineage (GTDB taxonomy): Bacteria > Bacteroidota > Bacteroidia > Bacteroidales > TTA-H9 > JAJTBW01. The sequence goes on along the minus strand of JAJTBW010000079.1, from coordinate 2,021 downwards.
GTGAATTTCTCTCTTATTAAAGGGTCATTCACACAAATCAATAATTGATTCCTACAAGCGTAACAGGCTCCTTCTTCTACCATACTCTTTCCATAGGTTACCCCTGGTACCCATCGGACGAGAAGGAGAGGCCTCCTCTTGCCGAGCCATGTAAGCCGCCATCACAGCCATGATGGCCACATCCTCACACATATCATCGCATATTTTTTCTTCTGTAAGAAACTTCTGGTTCTTCTCGATAAAATGAGTGTTATACTTGCCGTTTCTAAAGTCCGCTGACTCCATAATCCGCTCAAGGAATCGAATGGAAGTCTTTACTCCAGTGATTTTATAAGCATATAAAGCCCTCCGCATTCTGGCGATAGCCTCCTCACGGGTGGAAGCCCAAACAATAAGCTTTGATATCATAGGGTCATAATAAATTGGAATCTCATAACCCTCATATACATACCCGTCATGGCGTACACCCAGACCCAATGGCTCAGTAATATGTCTGATAATACCTGGACTTGGCATAAAGTTATTATCAGGATCTTCAGCATAGATTCGACACTCAATTGCATGACCAAACTGACTCAACTCATCTTGCTTGAGCTTTAGAACTTCACCATTGGCTATTCTTATCTGCTGTTTAACCAAGTCAACGCCGACAACCCTTTCCGTAATTGGATGTTCTACCTGAAGCCTGGTGTTCATCTCTAGAAAGTAATAATTAAGCTGATCATCAACAATAAACTCAATTGTTCCTGCTCCATAATAATTCACTGACTGAGCCGCCATAACTGCTTTTCGCCCCATCTCCTCTCTCTTTTCAGGAGTCATTATCGGAGATGGAGTCTCTTCAACCACCTTTTGATGTCTTCGCTGTACTGAACACTCTCTCTCAAAGAGATGTATCGTATTTCCATGTTGGTCAGCCAAGATCTGGAACTCAATATGGTGGGGTGAACTTATGTATTTTTCAATAAAAACACGATCATCGCCAAATGCACTCATGGCCTCCGACTTGGCAGCCCGAAGTGATGGCTTAATCTCAGATTCTTCTTTAACCAGACGCATTCCCTTGCCACCGCCACCAGCTGAAGCTTTTATCATGACAGGTAACCCGATTCGATTAATCCAATCCAGTGCCTCCTCCTCAGAAGCCACAGGACCAGGAGTCCCGGGAACCACAGGTACACCAAATGCCTCTACCGCTTTACGTGCGGAGATCTTATCACCCATCACTTCTATAGCCTCTATTGAAGGACCTATAAAGATGATACCCTCATCATGACATCGCTGTGCAAATAATGCATTCTCACTCAAAAAACCATAGCCTGGATGAATCGCATCCGAATCACTCTCCTTAGCGGCTTTAATTATCTTCTCAATTGAAAGATAACTTTCAGATGATGGCGATGCTCCAATATAATAGGCCTCATCCGCATATCTAACATGTAAAGAGGTTCTATCTGCATCTGAGAATACAGCTACTGACCTGATTCCCATCTCCCTGCACGACCTCATTATCCTTACAGCAATCTCGCCTCGATTGGCGACCAGTACTTTTTCTATCATATGTTTGATTAGGGTTAAACTGGTTTAATTAGGAGAAAACTCTAGTTAAACAAATGGTATCTCAATTTGTTTTATAGTTTTGTATTCAGATACTATATTTGAACGCAGCATGGAACGAAAAGCCAAAGGCGGAAATTTTAATTTACTTGCCAGAATTTTGGTCGTAATTTTTATTGCGGAGCAAATTATCTTTATGTTCTATGTGTTTTATCAGAAAGGCACATCAATGATTGACTTTATTTCTGACCAAATCGGTGCAATTTTTGCCGGCTAATCTCCAAAGACTCACTGTGTATATCTTTATCACAGTGCCTCCTCGTCTCCCCGTCTCCCTCTCTATTCTCTCTCTCAATCCTCTCTATATCCTCTCTATTTCCCGTCTATATCCTCTACCTAGATAGTTCTAGTCTTACACGAGTTTATAGGGAGAGGATAGGGAGAGGATAGGGAGAGGATAGGGA
>JAJTBW010000286.1 GCA_021286705.1 Sphingobacteriia bacterium | reverse complement strand
ATAATAACATATTAGCTCCCTTCCTTGCCAGTTCGCTATCCATATCTGCAATTATCCAAGTATGCTCTTTATCAAGCTTATCTTGTTCAACTAAATCAAGTAAATCTAGGATTGGGATTCGTTCAAGTGAATTATGACCAAATGAAGCCTTACCAGATTCGTCAAGACTTCTAACATCTACTAAAGTGGCTCCTTTTTCAAGTAGATCTAACGCTTGTTTAACAGTGACCGTAGTGAGAGTATACTTAGTTCCTGTTCTTGATATATTAGTCATCCCTTTTTTTAGCCAAATTTACCACTCTTTCCTGTTTTCAACTAACATTCAATCCTTTTACCAAAACTCACCTGTCTAACCTCCCAAAAACCTTTATATTACTAAGCACACCTCATCTGCGTCTGATTATAGGACACTGTTCTGTTTCCTAACAAGCTGCATGACACCTCTTGTTCATTTTGCGAACACCAATATTCACTTATCAGAATTAACTACTGATATTCAATCATATATAACTTTGGCATGATATTGGGTAACACTATAGCATCTGACTATACGAGAGTATACCATCAGATTGAGGTAAGATTCATTAAATGAATTTTTCCAATATAGTTAGTAATCTAGTTTTCAGAAATGAGAGCTTAAATGCTAACATGGGTTAGGGAAAACAACTACCGGCGTCCCCTCCGCCGAATAGGAGGAGGGGATGACGCCGGTAGCAAATAAAAAGAAATTATTAAAATCAAGATATTATTTCTGCCTGTCTAACAGGCAATTTTCTAAAGCTCCGTTGTTAATACCATAAAAGTCCGGCACTGGGAAGTACCGGACTTTTCACATTTAATCAGAGTTCATAAAAGACCGTTCTAAGCAACACCTGACCTACCATTCCCAAACTGTTTTTATCAACCTGCGATATATTATCTCCAAGGGTATGCCAATAAGGATAGAAGGCTCCATTTTGGGAGTCTCTTTCAAGATGAATAATATCTATTGTTGGGATATTTGCTACTGTATTAACGTACAGATGGTCATCGGTAATCGGAGCCCCTTCTTCCATAGGGAAGTTATCACTAAACCCAAGAGCAGCCGCATGGCTCCACACCTTCTTAACAACATCAGATGCATAATACATTGAGATCCCTTCCATCATAAAATTTGGATTCTTTACACCAACCATGTCGAGTAAAATACCATAACGGGCACGATATCCAGGAACATGAGGGTTCTTTGACCAATATTGAGCTCCCAGAGCCCACCACTTTTCAGAGTCTTTTATGTTTAATCCCTCATTAGGACCATAATCTTCAAGGTCAAACAAAACGATATCAACCCCTACAGTAGGCTGTTTCAAAGACAATTGCCTTGCAACTTCTAACAAAACCGCTACTCCGCTAGCACCATCATTGGCTCCATCGATAGGTTTTTTATGATTAGCAGGATCAGGATCATGATCGGCCCAAGGTCTACTATCCCAATGAGCACAGAGCAATATTCTGGCAGTAGCATCCTTGTTAAATGAAGCAATAACATTTCGTCCTTTTAGCAGCGTTCCGTCAAATGCTTTAGCTGAGAAATTCTGCATATAGACATCCGGCGTAAAACGCTTAAGGGTACTATACATCCAGGAAGCACATTGATCGCTTGCTTTTGTATTTGGAACTCTCGGGCCAAAGTCAACCTGTTTCTTTGCAAATACAAAGGCAGAATCAGCATTAAACGCTGGAACTTCAATAGCTTTCTGGGTGTCATTTTTATTTGCTTGTTTGTCACCTCCGCCATTTCCACCACATGCAGCTACCATGAGAGCGATTGTGGCAATTAAACTTAAAGATTTAAGATTCATGTGTTTTTACTCATTTTGAGGTCAAAAGTAACCAGCCAGTGTGTTACTCTGATATAAGATTTTATCCTCGTTAAAACTATCTATGCCTTAATCCAGAACAGAAACAAAGGTAGAAAGTTCTTATGTGTTCGCTTAATTTATTAAGAGATTCTTCGAAGATGAACAGCTATACAGCCCAAATTGAGAAGGCCTTATCAAATAGGGATAAGGTTCATTTCCAATTAACAATCTATAAGAATTGAACCATACAATACTTCAATTGTTTAAACCGTACAGCAGAAAAAAACAGACACATTTCATTTATTTCTAAAGCACTAACTAAAAACAAGAAACCATGAGAAAAGTACTTTTTATTTTATTGGCTTCACTGTTTGTTCTAGCTGGTGAACTCAAAGCACAAAAGAATGGGTATGAATTAGGTGTCCGTTTTGGAGATACCTATGGAAGTTCTCTTGTTATTGACGGAATGATCCCTATCGGATCAGGCAGAATTCATGCTGATCTTTCATTTTGGGATGATGGCTTAACTCTGGCAGGACTTTACAACTGGCAATTCCCAGTAGTCGAATCTCTTTACTTTTATCCGGGGGTGGGAGCAACTCTATCAACTGCCGGTAGCGAAGTAGGCATTGGCGCAGTAGGTGAAGTTGGGTTAGAGTATAAATTTAAGTTCCCGCTTTCAATCAGCCTAGATTGGCGACCAGTAATCGGATTAGTAAACTATTCCGGATTCCATGCTGATGGATTAGGACTTAATGTCAGATATCGATTCTGATATTTTTTTACGTTTTATTCTGAACAACTCTTTTACGACAGGCTGTTGCACAGGCAACAGCCTTTTCTTTTAGAGCGTAGCCTTCGACTCCGCTCAGACAGCGACCCGGTGGTTGAGCGGAGTCGAAACCCGGTGGTTGAGCGGAGTCGAAAC
>JAJTBW010000078.1 GCA_021286705.1 Sphingobacteriia bacterium | reverse complement strand
GATATAAGAGGGATATAAGAGGGATGCTTTAGAGATGCTGAATATCAGAGAATTGGAAGCATGGATATTTGGGGCTGGCGGGAGAGATTCAAAGTTCAAAGATTAGCTACTAGCCAACGGCTACTTTCCAGTGAACTAAATTCAAGAATTCAAAATTAAGCTGCTGGCGGCTAGCTGGCCAGAAGCCAGAAGCCAGATGCCAGAAGCCAGATGCCAAATGCCAGATGCCAGATGCCAGACATCAGCATGATATAGAACATAGTCAATGAAAGTGTCGAAGTCAGGAGTTGACTATCAGACAGCCGTAGATAATACTGTTACAATAAGAGATCGTGATATAATGGACTAGCACAGGGTTGCTATTGCTGATCTTCCATCAATTATTGGCAGTAAGCGCAGACCTCGCAGCTAGTTCTATAACGATAAAATAATTCTATCGGGAGCGATACAGGCAAGTCTAGTATTGCTTCTTTTTATTTGGTTATAATAAGTTTATATATACCTCTTTGGTAGTTGTTTTGCAGGAGGATTGTGTATACTCCATTCGACAGATCTGGAATGGGAAGGGTAAGTTGGGAGCCCCTGTCAGAATTGCTGAGTATCTTTTCAAATACCACCCTGCCACCTAACGAGATAATACTTAAAGAGGTTTGTACTGTTTGGTTAAGGTTGTAGGGATACTTTAAAGTGATCTCATTTGTAGCCGGGTTTGGGTAGATGCTAAGTGAGAGATTACTTATATCATTTGTTGGGTCAATTCCTACTGTAGTATTTGCATTACCGGGAGTAGGTTTTAATGTTCGCCATGCACCAGTTGCATTTGGAATTCTGCCCCAAGAGATGTCAGTTGATTGTGTTGGAAAGGTGACAGAGTCATATATGGTTAGTCCGTCTGGTGCCACAAGTGCAAGTTCCTCACCGGAAGCACTTAGTTTAAAATTAGTATGCACACCTTGTTGGTTTTCATCGTCATCGGCCCAAACTATAAGGTATTCTCCTGGATTAATAGCCAAAGAAGAACTAGAAAACTTCCATTTTGTGAGGTTATTATAATCGTCGGTCAGGTAGCAACCGGAGAGTAGAATCGGACTATCAGTTGTGTTATAGAGTTCAATCCAATCATCATACTGGCCTGATGGGTCTTTTATGGTAGTGGCATTACTAGCCATCAGTTCATTGATTTTAATTCCGGCAGAGATGGAGGCACACTTGATAGACTCCCAGGTGTTCCTCGGGAAATATTGGATTGCGTTAAGCGAGTCAGTGAGTTTTATTCTCCAGAGTATTTCCTGACCTTGGAGTATTTCAGGCAATTGAGCCTTCCAAAAGTTGACAGAATCAACATTAGTAAGGTTTTGAGTAGTGATATGAGGCATTTCGATGGTTGAAACAGAACCAGAGCCCATTTTATATTCAAGTTCTGCCTTAAGCAGTCCATTATGAGACCAAGCGGAGGTCGTAATAATAACTTGATCTCCAGATAGTGGATATCTGTTGGATGCTTTCCATTTCCATGCAATTGGGCCAGACGAAACGAAAGAGCACTGACTAGCTATAGAGTTAAATCTACGATCTGCAAACTCGGTTATACTTCTTTTAACATGCTTGTTATTATAGGCTGGTGCAGAAATCCCATTGTGGAAATCATTCATAGTAAAACCATAATCAAGCTTCCTCCATTGGTCGGCTTCGACAGAGGGGGTGATCATAGTCTCTAGTCTATTTAACTCATCACTCCAGAGAGATGGATCAAATACCCTTTGATTATAGAAAAGGATGAAATAAGTATACAGATTTCTGAACTCGGGAACCTGAAGAAGTCGATCGGAAAGGGGGAGAGGCTTAGAGATCATAGAAGGGTAATCATAAGGATCAGCCTTTGACCAGTCAGTATTTGCCCAATCAACTCCAAAGGTATTATCATAGTCATAGGGGATAACATGGAACTTCTTATCTGAGTATGTATAATACAGGTAATAGTTGTTATTATTTCCTCTATAATCATCCCACTGTCCTAATAATAGGTTCATGGCAAAATACTTTAGAGGTTCATCTATATGAAGAATCTCCTCTGCCAGACCGCCTAGTTGGGGAATAGGAATGGTATTAATTGTCTTAGTTAGGGTAACCATAGGAGCAAAATCAGAGGCACCCTCGTTTGTCTTTAGCTCATAAACAGGGTTAGATCCGTTGTTGAGATTTTTATAGGTATCAGGGTTATCACCTAGATAAAAGAGGTTTGCCGGATAAAGGCATTTCCAGAGATTACCATTGGCATCATCGTAATTCCTTTTAATGTACTCCTCATCTAACTGTTCTACTGAAATATATGTGCCATAGTATTCATTGTTGATATATAGCTCGACGTGATTTGATCGGGCTGCTTTTATAGCTGCTTTTTCGAAAAGATTAAATGAGATCTTGCTTCTGAGAAGTGTTGGGTCATTGTGTTCGCCATTGAGATTAATTTTCTCAATTCCGAACAGGTTAGTTCCCTTTTTAAAACTATTAAGTGAAATTTTAAAAGATTTCTTTGCGCTTAATCTTGATGTTCCTCCACGTAATCGAAACCCTATAGAATCATAAGATTTTGAAAAGTACTTGTTGGTTATTAAAACTTTAGCCAGATGCTCATCATCACTATCTACATGATTATAGATCCATTCAAGAGTGTCAGGATTTATAGTTATCTGAATTCTAGTAAGAGAATCATCGGCAAACAGTTTCCAGCTTTGGTCATCTTGAGCCGTGGTAAGGAGGGAAATAAATAGTAAAAGAATTAAGGAGGATAAAGATTTCATTTTAGAGGAGATATAAATAGTATGGTAGATAGTAATTATAATAATTTGATTCATAGCAAATTTACGATAATGAGTTGGAAGGTGTATTGTGTACACCAAAATAGTTTAGGCAGGTAGTGTTAAAGTAGTTTCGGTTATGAAAAAAAATGATTGAAAATTCATGTAGAAAGTAGGTTTTCGGTATTGAATTTGCGGTAAATGAGTTCAACTAAATGAGGAGGTCAACAAATGAGGAATAAAGTAAGTTTGGTGGTTGTAATGGTGACAGCAATAGTAATTGGGTTATCACATCGATCAGTTGGTCAGACAGGGAAGGAAGTAGGGCAAGATATGGGAGAGTGTATGGCGAAGGCTCAACTTGACCTGAAGTTGGTATATATGTGTGATAGTGTTGAAGGCATTTGGAATTTAAGTGTTCCGATTGAGTTCTCATACAATAGCGGGATGCTACGAATTGTGAGGGATAATAAAGAAAAGTTGACAGAGCTGCTTCAAGGAGGACATGTGATAAAGCTTCGTGGGATAAATGCTGAATCTGTGGGGCACAAAGATTCACTGCTATGGGCTCCGGTTAATTATAGATCATTTGTAATGGTGAAGCCTGGCCTGGGTAAAGGAGGGAAAGCGAAGGAATACAGTGAGGAGGGGGTGAGCCAGCAGAAGATAGAGTTGGTTTTAATACTTCAGGATGGGGTAGAGCATGACGAGAATAATCTTCGTTTTAACGTAACCTTGAATGATTTAGGGTTGGATATTTCAAATTTAGCCACTGAGGGGTGTAGCGTTAATACAACAGGTGAAATGCGGATACCATTTGAGAGCTCTTTCGAGCGAGAAAAGGTTAAGATGTCATTGCTTTCCGGGAGCAATCCCGATTGGAAGGCGGTACCGATTCAGGTGGATGATGAGAAACTGGTAGAGTATTTACTCAAACCAAAGGGAAAGATTTCAGTTAAGCTAAAGGGAGAGATTAATTTGACTGACAGGGGACATCGGTATCGGAAAAGTTGGGATGGAACATTTACCTTTACGTCGGCATTCTGGAATCCTGAGACAGGGAAATCAGGGCCTATACAGTAAAGGAAAATAGATGATACTATCGACACATTGGGGCGAGATTGCTGCACTGCTGACCGCTCTGTTCTGGACAGTAACCGCTTTATCATTTGAGGTTGCATCAAGGCAAGTTGGGTCTCTTTCGGTTAATATTATTAGGTTATTCTTTGCCTTTTGGTGGTTATTAATATATAACTGGATTGCTAAAGGGAGTGCTTTACCAACCGATGCCAGTACGCACAATTGGATCTGGTTAGGATTATCAGGGTTGGTAGGTTTTGTATTTGGGGATTATTTTCTGTTTAAAAGTTATCCCATATTGTCGAGTCGGGTGAGTATGTTGATCATGACTACAGTCCCACCTATAACTGCTATTACGGGATGGATCTTTTTAGGAGAAACCTTATCACTTTTGCATATATTAGGGATGGTCTTAACCGTAGGTGGCATCTCATTATCGATATTAGGGAGAACCAGTGGAGAGAAAGGGGTAAAGCTAAATTACCCGATAAAGGGGGTTCTTTATGCATTAGGAGGAGCTGTAGGACAATCTATAGGATTGATAATAAGTAAATATGGGATGCAGGGGTATGATGCCTTCTCATCAACACAAATACGGATAATCTTTGGTTTAGCAGGGTTTATTATCTTGATTGCGATAATGGGGCGTTACCGAGAAGTGGGATCAGCTTTGCAGAGTAAGAAGGGGATGTCACGTATCATGTTAGGATCAGTATTTGGTCCCTTTTTAGGGGTAAGTTTCTCCTTAATAGCAGTTAAGTATGCATCTACAGGAGTAGCTAGTACTTTGATGGCAGTTGTACCAATCATGATCATTGCGCCATCAGTCTTCATTTTACATCATAAAGTAACGCTGCGGGAGGTTATCGGGGCGATCGTAAGTGTGAGTGGGGTTGTCTTGTTTTTCATATAGAATAGTTAGAAGTGGTAATATTGATATAGATAGAAACGGGTGTTGGCATATTACACAGAATGAATTATTTGGGACAGATGAAATGATAAAATATTTGTGTTTCATTGGATTAATTCTTAACTTTGCCGGCCATTTTTAAACACCTGTAAGGTGAACATATTGAAAGAATATAACATTGCATTTAGTGGGCTAAGTCTTGGAAATCATAGCTTTGAATTTGATCTTGACGATCGGTTCTTTGAATGTTTTGAAGGCTCAGAGATAGCACATGGCAGGTTTCATGTTGAGATGGAGTTAGAAAAAAAGGAGCGTCTTTTGAATTTTAACTTTCATTTTGAGGGGACAGTACGTGTTGCATGCGATCGTTGTGCAGAAGAATTTGATATGCCACTGGAAGGAGATGATCATCTGTTGGTTAAATTCGGAGATGAGACATCAGAGATGGATGATGACATCATGGTTCTACATCACGAAGAGACAAAGCTGGATGTATCAGGATATATCTATGATATGATCAGCGTGATGATTCCATTTAGGAAGATACATCCTGAAAAGGAGGATGGCACATCTGGATGTGATCCGGATATGTTAGATAGGATAGAAAGTATGCAAATACCTACTCAGACTGATCCCAGATGGGATAAGTTGATGGGGTTATTAGATAACGAGAATTAATAATAAACGAGTTATAAACCTTAAAAACGCACAAAGATGCCAAATCCGAAAAGAAGATGGTCAAAGACCAGAACCGCGAAAAGAAGGACACATTATAAGGCAGAGGCACCAACCGTAATGACATGCACCAATTGTGGCAGTCCAGTAAGATACCACAGAGTATGTCCTGAATGCGGTTTCTACCGTGGCCGCCAGGTAATGGAGGTATCAAAGGCCAACTAGCCTTCTAAAAGCGATAAAATAACCAAAAAGCAAATGCATCGCGCATGAAAATAGGACTGGATGTAATGGGCGGTGATTTTGCTCCGGAAGCTACAATTTCCGGTGCAATCATTGCCCAACGTTTAATGGGTACAGACGATAGTATTGTGCTGATTGGTAATCCTGAAATGATCAAAGAGGAGCTAACTAAACAGGGTGCTCCTGAAGATTTATTTGAGATTGTTGAAGCATACGATGTAATTGAAATGGATGAGAGCCCAACCAGGGCTTTTAGTTCAAAGCCTAACTCCACAATGGGTATAGGTTTTAAGTTACTTCGTAAGAAAAAGATAGATGCTTTTGCAAGCGCCGGTAATTCCGGCGCTATGTTAGTTGGGGCTATCTATAGTGTTAACACTATTCAAGGGATTATCAGACCTGCTACAGCTGCTGTCTTACCACGTGAGGACGGAGGCGTCAATTTACTTATTGATGTTGGAACTAATCCGGATGTAAGAGCCGATGTTATGTACCAGTTTGCAATATTGGGTGATGCATTGGCAAAATGTGTTTACAATATACCCGATCCAAGGGTCGGATTATTAAACATAGGACACGAGGATAAGAAAGGCAATCTGCTGGCTCAGTCTGTCTTTCAGATGATGAAAGAGAGTAACGATTTCAATTTTATCGGTAATGTTGAAGGACGAGATGTTCTGAAGAACAAAGCAGACGTCATTGTCTGTGATGGGTTTACTGGTAATATTCTGCTTAAATCGCTTGAGTCTGTCTATAGAATTATCGTAAAGCGAGGAATTAACGACGATTATTTTAATCGTTTCAATTATGAACAATATGGGGGTACGCCCATTTTAGGTGTTAATTCACCCGTAATAATTGGCCATGGTATTTCTAATGGAGAGGCTATAAAAAATATGATTTTGTTAGCACACCAAGTGGCTAAAAGCGATTTGTCAGGTAAGATCACTCAGGCAATTACTAACTACTTGGATGTGCCAAACGGCAATTCAGATTCTAATCAACTAGCATAAAAAGGATGGCTAAAATACATGCTGCAATTACGGGAATCGCTGGCTATCTTCCCGAAGATATTCTTGATAATGAAGAACTGAGTCGTATGGTTGATACCACTGATGAGTGGATTATGACTCGAATTGGAATAAAAACAAGGCATATCCTCCGTCCCGCCGGAAAAGGAACAAGTGATATGGGCTCTGAAGCAGTTAAGCAATTACTTATCAAAACAAATACTGCTCCTGAGGATGTTGAGGTACTAATTTGTGCTACTGTAACACCAGATCATCAGTTCCCCGCAACGGGTAATATTATCTCAGATAAAGCCGGCTTAAAGAACGCTTTTAGCTACGATCTGAATGCAGGTTGTTCGGGTTTCCTCTTTGCACTTTCTACTGGTGCTAAGTTTATCGAATCTGGCAGGTATAAGAAGGTTATCGTTGTCGGAGCTGATAAAATGTCTTCTATCGTTGATTATACTGATCGTGCTACTTGTCCGATCTTCGGCGATGGTGCAGGTGCTGTAATGCTCGAACCAACAGAAGATCCAGAGATCGGTGTTATAGATGAAATCATGGGTACTGACGGTGCCGGCAGAATTCACCTTCATCAGAAGGCCGGTGGCTCAGTGAAACCCGCATCTCATGAAACGGTTGATGCTCGTGAACACTTTATCTACCAGGAAGGACAAGCAGTGTTTAAAGTCGCTGTCTCTAAAATGGCCGATGTGTCTGTTGAAATGATGGAACGCCATAATATCTCTCCGGAAGAGCTTGCATGGCTTGTCCCTCATCAGGCTAACATGCGTATTATTGAGGCTGTAGCTCGTAGAATGGAGTTGCCTAAAGAGAAGGTAATGATCAATATCGAGAAGTACGGTAATACAACTGCTGCCACTCTACCATTGCTACTTTGGGAATGGGAACCCCAATTGAAAAAAGGTGATAAGCTTATCCTAAGTACCTTTGGGGCTGGCTTTACCTGGGGAGCTATCTATCTTAAGTGGGCATACAATAGCTAAAGAATCTAAACCGGTAGTAATACCGGTTTTTTTTATCTCCTTTTTGATTCAGTAGAAGTTATTATCTGATTTTTGACAGGTAATCTTTATTTTTGCAGGTTACTACTCAAACCCTTTCCCTGATGGATATGTTATTGAAGGTTATCATAGCGATACTATTTCTTTTTAACTCCCTCTACTCTTTCAGTCAACCTCTTGAAAGATTCAAATTAAGTCAAAATCAGATTGGCTCTTCAATTCCTGAATATCATGACAATTCCGGAGAATCTGCATGGTCTCCGGTATATCATCAGTATTATTTCCCTCACTGTCAACAAGCTTGTGGCGTTTACCATATGTTTGGTTATGAGATGAATGTTCTTAGGTCAAAATCTGGTTCTTTGGATGCAAATACTTATCCGGCAAATTTTACCTTCAACTTCTGGAATCAGGATACTCAAAATGGGGTTAGTTTCTTTGATAGTTTTAGAATTCTTTATGATCATGGTCAACCTAATCTGTCAGATTTCGGCGATGATTATAAAGTGTTTGCCATGTATTGGATGAACGGTGCCGATAAATGGGAGAGAAGTATGATGCAAAGAATTGATAGAGTCTATTCTTTTGACGTTACTACCTATTCTGGAATCGAGGATCTTAAACACTGGCTATACAACCATGGTAATGGCAGCTCCAAAGGAGGCGTTGCTGTCTTTAGTACAGGCGGCCCCTGGCAGCTAAACTGGATTCCTCAAGCAAGCCCTTTAAATTGGATCACTCTCTGTCCGATACTCTATTATCCCGCCTCTCACGGTCTGACCATTGTAGGCTATCATGATGGTGTTTATTTTGATAGAAATAATGATGGACTTTATACCAATGATGTTGATATCAATAAAGACGGAGTAATTGATCTGGCAGACTCGGAATTTGGAGCATGGATAGTAAGAAACAGCTATGGCCCAGATTATGGTTATCAGGGAAATCTTCTAATTCCTTATGGAGTCCTTGGAAATAACTTTTTTAAAGGCGGCGCATCAAATGGAGAGGCCTATGGAATAGTGGTTAAAGATTATACTCCTTTATTGACCGCATCTTTTAAAATTAAGCATAACCAAAGATATCTTCTTAAACTAACAGCAGGTATTAGCAATAATCAGAGTGATATCTTCCCCCAACAGACGATAGACCTACCTGTTCTACAATATCAGGGGGGCTCCCATCAGATGGATGGCAATGACTCTATCCCGGTTGCTAATGAGCTTGAAATGGCTATTGATCTCTCTCGACTATATACCTATATGCCGAAAGGAGGAGACTGTAAATTGTTCTTATTACTTGATGAGAAGGATCCATACGCATTTGGGGATGGATATTGGGGTGATCTTAAGATTAAAGCGGGCACACAAGTTCTTGGAACATCTTTAGGGAAAACACCTATTTTGAATAATAGTACTACCATTTTGACTTGTAATGTAAATCTGCCTGCTATCTCTACTCCTGTAATAACAAACGATTCTATTATTGTCCCTAAACCTCAAGAAATTAATACTATTCAGTTAAATGCTGAAGGTGGTGACCCTGATTATACATGGAGTCTTGTCCCTGAATTTCAAAAGAATCATAGAGAGGGTAGTCTTGATGCCACTAACCTTATCCCTGTTGTAAAAGAAAATGGTAAGCTCAATTTTTCTGCGATTGCACTTCCCTTTAAGTTCCCATTTATGGGCACTCAATATGATACTATCTATGTAAGCGATAATGCATTGATTACATTTTCGAAGAATGATTATATATATCCATACCTTCATGATGGACGAACCTATCTAAGAAACCGAAGATGTATCTCAGCTGGTTATAGTGCCTCAGGTGAATCTTTTAGAGGAGATTTTGATACAATCTATATGTCTGTCTCTGATTCTGCTGCCTTGTTTCAGTGGAAATATAAAAACCCTTCTAATAACTTTACTCAGATAAGTAGTATCAGAATCAATAATGAGGGGAAAATAGAAATTGGTCGCCCAATTATTGATTATTCTAGTTCCGACCTCTATTGGCAAGGAATATCAGCAGGAGATGGTATCACGGATCTAATGGAAAGCTACAGAGATGCTAACCCTTCAGTTCGTGGAATTCTTACTCTGACCCCTAAGTATAATTCTGATTTAGCCTCCATTACTCCTGACGGTTTATTAAAGTTGAATCCCACCGGAACCTCATCTATTAATTCTTTATTAGTAAAGGTCTCGGATAGAAATAACAGAACCAGCCTTAAGCGTTTCTATATAACCAAGAATTTAATTCTAAATGCTATCTGGACTGGCACTGACAATTCATTAACCGATAAGCTTAGTCTTAGAGTAACAAATACAGGGCTTGGAAGTGTTATTGTTAACTCTGTCGATTGTTCGACTACCTATCCCGGGATTGTTTTAACCAAAGAGAATAATGTTTTTAATAAGAATCTATCTTTTAATGAATCGGTTGTAAAGGATTCCGTGTTTTTTGTCACTTTCCCAGGTTCTTATCCCCAACATGAACCCGTATTATTCAACTTTAAGATTTTTACATCTAACGATACCCTTAGCTATAATCTATTATACACAAGAGAGGGTGAGGATGTTAGAATGATTCAGGCTATAGTAGATGATGGTGATGATCAGAAACTTGATAGGGGGGAGATATCGGATTTAAAGATATCTGTATTAAACAACACAGGCTCCGGTAAGAAAAGTTTAAAATGGGAGTTAGAAAGTCTAACCTCAGATGTTACAATAGGACCTGATCAGCAGAATCCTGACGAAGAACTATCACCTTATGCTATAACAGATCATGTGTTTACGTTAACTCTTAACAGTGATGCAGCGTTGGATAAGATTCCAACATTACGTTTTAGACTTTTTGAGGGTGAAGATGTTCTTCTTGAAAGACTGGTAGAACTGCCAACAACCGTAAACCGTCCGCTGATACTTAATGTTGGAAATACCACTAAAAGTGTAGATACATTGGTGAAGTACTTGAAAATGTTCAACTCTGTCCCTGATGTTCAGAACAAGTCGTATATAAGTATTCCGATAAAAGATCGCCCTCAATTATTTCTATTAAGCGGAAGTGGTTCTGATGGCCACGTTCTAAATAGTGTCGAGGTCGAAATACTCTCAGTATATGTATCGAATACAGGTAATCTATACCTCGAGGGCGAGGCCTATTTTGATAAAAATGAGAATTTATCTTTGAATCAACATTTGGGTTTTTCTTATTCTGATACTCCTTTATTGGATTACTCTACGTTGAAAGGCCTCTCTTTTGCCGGACAGAACCTTGGTTTCATCGAGACAGATCTGATGAGTCCTAAAGATTATTCATTGGTTCCAAACAGTCGAAGTCGTACTCTATTATCAACCTCAAATGTCGCTAATCAACCGGTTTCATTTTCTTTGATAAATAAGGGATGTACAGGTATTGGCTCTCTGGTAGAATTGGGTGATTTAAGAGAACAGAAGAAGGGAGATATGCTCAACTATCTTACCGGAATCTTTGGCTTGATGGGAATTGATACGACCGGATTTGTAGCTAGCTTCTATACTACTAACCGTAATGTTGCACCAGGGGATACTATATGGGTTGTTTCCAATATCTCTAATGAGGTTAAAAGCCTTACATGGAGCTATCCCGGTGCTATTTTAGTGAGTCAATATGAAAATCTTCTTGAGCTTTATTATCCCGAAGAGGGCTCTTATGATCTATCTATGACAGCTGTCAGTGATAATGGGAGGCAAAAAAATGTAAATAAGACAAACTATATCTCTGTTTCGAAAAGCAATGCCTTAGATACCTCCGATTACTTCTTTGTTAAACTCTTCCCTAATCCGGCAAGTTCAATCTGTTACCTTAAGTTTGAGACACCGGTTCTTGAGCCTGGTGTACTCTCAATTTATACCTCAGATGGCAAGACTGTTGTTATAAAAGAGATATACAGAGGGCAGCAATCTGTTACCATAGATGTCTCAAAGCTGGCACAAGGCTACTATTTTATTTCTTGTGACTTTGGATCAAAGAGATACACTAAACCACTGCAAATATCACGTAACTGAGACTTTCAGAGAATAACATTTGACAATCATTTAGTGCGTTACGGTTGAGGAAATCTGATTAAGAAATGGGTTTCAATATCAGATTGTATCTATATTTACGCAGTTTTAGCTGATGCTGAGACGCCACAAAGAATGCCTGTCTTTTTATTATCACTTTTACACACAAGGGTCTCCTGTTCACTATTAAGATAGAACTTATTATATACAGAGACGGTAATATCTCTATTAAGTGATTACAAGAGACTTTAAAACAGTTTATCACTGATGAAAGCTAATAGTCAAACTTTATCCAGTTCATTACTTAGTTTATTTTTGCTTTTGTGTTCTATTCAAAGCACTATAAGCCAACCATTAACTCGGTTTATTTTGACTGATGAGCAGCAAAATGTGAGTATTCCCATCTCTGTTGATAATTCTCAATCGGATGCATTGCCACCAGTCTATTCGCAGTTGTACTTTCCAAATTGTGAGCAAGCATCATCGATATATCATGGATTTGCTTATGAATATAATAACTTGATGCATATATCAGGAAAGGATACTTCAAACCAGTACCCAGCCAATTTTGCTTATAATTTTTATAATCAAAACACACAACAAGGGGTTTCATTCTTCGATACTTTCAAGATATTATTTGAAGCAGGGCAGGCTAATCACAGAGAATTCGGACTGGATCACTCTGTTGGTGGTCTGCATTGGATGACAGGAGAGGCCAATTGGGAATCAGCAATGAAAAGACGGGTAGAAAAGCTTTACTCTTTTGATGTTACGACCAGGAGTGGTGCTGAAACTTTGAAACATTGGTTATTCAATCATGGTAATGGCACATCTTATGGGGGTGTTGCCGTTTTTACCTTTGGCGTAACAGCCTCATTTATTCCTCTCGCCGATTCTTGTCCCTTGAATCATATCCCTTGCCTTGAATCATTTGGATCGTCCTATTCACATGCCATGCTGATTGTAGGGTATCATGATAGTACCTTCTTTGACCTTAATAATGATGGTAAGATCACGACAGATATAGATCTTAATAATGATGGATTGATTGACCTTAGAGATTCAGAGTATGGTTCATGGATAGCTTTAAACAGTTATGGAACAGAGTGGGGTTTTCAGGGTCTTGTTCAATTGCCATATTGTTTAAGCGCAACGAAGTATCCTGAATTCGGTTTCTCAAATGGAGAGGTTTATGGGATGGTCTGTCGCCATAGTGAACCTTCCATGACTTTGACCTTTAACCTCAATTATAATCAACGTGACAAGCTCTCTTTAAAAGTTGGTTATAATGAGGATTTGGAAGCGGAATGGCCCGAGCATACAATCGATATTGCGATATTGAATAATGTCGGAGGTGCTCACTTCATGCAAGGTGATGATCAGGTTCAAAGTGAAAGAAATATTGAGATGGCTGCGGATATCTCCTCTCTATATTCAAGATTTCCTGCAGGAAAGCAGGTTAAACTTTTCTTATTGTTGGATGAGAATGATCCCGAGTCACAAGGATCCGGGACGCTTGGCGCCTGGAGAGTAAAAGAGCGTGGTGTGATTATTGGCCGGAACGATGAGATTATTCCTATTCAGAATAACTCCATTACAATGTCATCAATTATTATTGGATGTTCAACCAGCTCAGACCTTGAAGTGATAACTGATTCGATTATTCCTGTTGTGGCTAATACTACGAAGATTATTAATATGCAAGCCACGGGTGGTATTGAACCATATTACTGGTCGATTAAGCCAAATTACTCAATCAATTATTCCAATGATGGTACTTTACCCTTGCCTAAGGTTTTCCTGCAACCTAGTGCTTTAAATGGGATGGTTAGAAGAGTCGAACTTCCTTTTCATTTCCCTTTTATGGGAGAGGTTAGAGACTCAATTTTTGTGTGGGCAAATGGATTAATTACTTTTTCTGAATCAGACTATCCTTATGCCTATGTGCAAGATGTAAAGAATCTTTTCGCAAAGCGGGCATGCCTTGTTTCAGGATACTGTTCTGCATATAGAGACTCTTTTGAGACACAAGATTCAATATTTTATAATGTTTCAGACACCAGTTATTCAATTATTTGGAGATTACCTTCCAATAATTCAACTGAGGTTCGGTATAGTGGTATTACGTTATATCCTGATGGCAAAGTAGTTTTTGTTCGTCCCGTTGTCTCGTTTAATGAGAGCGGAAGTTATTATCAGGGGTATTCGTCAGGTGTTTCGGATGGACAATTTATCATGAATTACCATGAATTGCCTCAGTCAGAAAGTCGAATGCTAGCCGCCTCGCCATTGTTAAATGGCATGGATGTATCAATTTCAACAGATGGAAGGTTGAGTGTTAAACCCACTATGCAGAATCTATCATTACCTATTGAGATTGTTGTTCATGATGCAAATGGTCATAGAAATGAAAAGACAATTCACCTTATTCAATCTGTATTGGCAACGTTAGATTGGCGATACGGAAGATCTGAGAGCTCTGAGATGACAAGAGTTAAGTTATGGAATACCACATCAAAAGATATAGTAAATGCCAGGGTATATCTGAGAGCAAATCAACCAACGACTATTGTAGCACCGGAGTATATAGATGTTCCTTTTTTAGGTGCTAACCAGACAGTTGTACTGAATGAAGATTTTAAAGTACAGTACGGCTCTATTACAGCCTCGAATGAATCAAATATTTTTCAGGTTGAGGTAAGAGATAATTATGATACATTTCTGATACATTCATTTCATAAACCGAATTTCATTAATTGTAGACTAGTGTCAGTTTATGTTGATGATCAGGATGACCATGCATTAGAAAAAGGTGAAATATCGGATGTATTGGTTTCATTTGTGAATGCGGGCAGTGGTTCAAGAAAGGGGGTTACTGCTACTGTGTCTTCCATTGTTGATGGATGCGATATTGAATTGCTGGATGAACAGAATCAGTACGATATTGAGCCCTATAGTTCTTATATAATCAGATGTAGGTGTCATCTTTCTCCAGCTTTTGATTTTAACCTGACACCTCTGGTTAAAATAGGCTTTACTGACGAGTCGAATATGTTTTTAGATCAGGAGGTTGAACTCCCTGTCTCAAGAACCTCTCCGCTAATTCTAAATTTGGCAAAATCGACAGTTAGTTCAGATTCATTAGAGTTTTATTTGAGAAGATGTGGATTTGTCCCTCGAGTAAAAACTGTAAAATCAGTATCAAGTACATTATGGGGTGAGAATCGGGTGTTTTTAGTTACAGGGATGTTTGGGCAATCGTATGCTTTGCAAGATGCGGACATTCAAAATTTAAACACCTTCATGTTTCTTGGAGGTAAGATTTATATGGAGGGTAATGAGTTTTGGGGTAGAGTAGGGAATAGTACGTTTGGCGGTTATTTTGGGGTAACGTTGGCTTATGGAATTACAAGGTATGATTCACTGGTTGGCGGGTGCAATATAACAGAGGGAATTAAATTCGACCTCTCTAATCCACATCCTCCAACAAGCTTCTCTGTAAGAACTAAGGAGGGTACCTACTCGCTATTATCTGTTGCTGGGTCTGAAGATAAGACATCGGCTTTTTGTAAAAAGGATGATAAAAATGTAGCAATCGGATCTGTGTATGATATAGCTCACTTAGTAGAAAAGAATAAAGGTGATACAAAGGGGTATGTTCAGAGAATTCTTGATCTTATGGGTTTTGATACACTTAATATGACGGCTAACTTCTATACCTCAGATCGCACGGTTAAAGTTACGGATACTGTAAAACTTATAAACTGTTCTGTAGGGAGTAGCGTGACACCCGAATGGATTTGCCAGGGGGCTAGTGTAATAAAAAGCCTTGAAGATACTATTTGGGTTGTTTATAGTTTACCCGGATCTTACCCTGTTAAGTTAACGATCTCAAAAGGCGATCAAAGTAAGTCGTTACAAAAGGATGGATATATTACCGTCTTAAGCAATGATGGAGTTACAGAGCCAATAGGCAAGCAGTATACTGTTTATCCGGTTCCTGCCAGTAATCGAATTACTATTAGTGAGAATGAAGAGGGCGAAAGAGCTTTAAGGGTTCGCCTCTATTCAATTGACGGGCAAGAGATTTTTCGACAGGACAACCTGATGATAGACCGTTCGCATGAGATAGATGTATCAACACTGAAGAATGGTACCTATCTTTTAGTTATTGAATCAGGGAAGAGCATATCCAGTTATCCGGTTGTGATATTGCGGTAATAGGTACATAAGCTTAAGTTGGGAATATTTACGAGTGGTGAAATTATAAGCAATAATAGGCAGAGAAATGATTCTCTTTATTAAAAGTGCGCTTTTTTAAGATGTTCAACCTGATTACATTGGTAATCGAAAAAAAGAACCTGAAGCTTACTTTTTTTCAGAGAAGATTGAGTTAATATCGATTTTATATATATTTACTTGATGGTAATAGACGGGTTTGAATTACCTTATTGTTTTTAAAGATTTATTTGCACACAAATATCTATTATAAGCTATAAAGAATCCTGGTATTCATTTGAATAACAGGATTAAATCAGCACTGTTCTCTCTTGTTATTGATATTAAAATTATTGCCCTATGAGATTAATTAACCAATCGTTGGCCAGTCTTTTCTTAGTACTGGTTATTATGTTTTCTTTTGTTCAAGGTATTAAAAGTCAGCCGTTAACCCGATTTGTATTGAGTGAAGATCAACAGAGTGTCATGCGACCGATATATGTTGATCATTCTTTGGCTGATGCATTACCACCGGTTTATAGTCAGGTTTATTTCCCAAATTGTGAACAGGCTGCTGCTATTTTTCATGGATTTGCCTATGAGTATAATAGTTTAATGCAGTTATCAGGGAAAGACACATGCAATCAGTATCCTGCTAACTTCACATACAATTTTTATAATCAGAATACACAACAGGGGGTGTCGTTTTTTGATAGTTTTAAGATTCTTTATGAGGCAGGACAGGCAAATCATAAAGAATTTGGATTGGATCATTCAGTTGGAGGTTTACATTGGATGAATGGTGAGGAGAAATGGGAATCGGCAATGAAAAGACGTATTGATAGACTTTACTCCTTTGACTTAACAACGGAGACCGGCCAGGAGGTATTAAAGCATTGGATCTATAATCATGGTAACGGTTCTGCTTCTGGGGGTGTTGCAGTATTAACGATGGGCTCAGCAGAAGTCTTTCCAAGCCCGTCTGATACTTGTCCGCTAAATTATATTCCATTTATCAAGAAAGTGGCAAGTAATTATTCTCATGCGTTGTTGATAATTGGTTACCATGATAGCACATTCTTTGATATGAATAATGATGGTAAGATAACTACAGATATTGATCTGAATAGTGACGGAAAGATTGATTTACGGGATTCTGAGTATGGTTCTTGGATTGTATTGAATAGCTTTGGTTCTGGATTCTATTACAATGGAATTCTTCAATTGCCCTATTGTTTAAGTGCATTGAGTTATCCTCAATTTGGATTATGTAATGGCGAGGCGTATGGTATGGTGCCAATTCAAGGGCAACCCAAATTGACGGTTACTTTTAATCTTAAGTATAATAAGCGTGATAAATTATCTCTTAGAGTCGGATTTAATGAGGATCTGGATGCAGAATGGCCATCAAAGATGCAGGACATTGCAATTTTAAATAATGTTGGGGGACCGCATTATATGCAAGGTAGTGATGAGTTAATTGAGAACCGATATATAGAAATGGCAGCTGATATCACTCCCTTATATGCCTCTTTTCCTGCTAATAAACCGGTCAGACTCTATTTAGTATTAGATGAGAATGATTCGGAGTCAGAGGGAGATGGATATTTGCTATCATGGAAAGTGAAGGAGAATGGAGTTGTAATTGGTCAAATGGATGATTCTGTCTCCATTAAAAATAACTCACTAACAATTCAATCATTATTAATAGGGAACTTCCAAAAACATAAATTTGATTTTTTTCTTTAATCGACAAAGCCAA
>JAJTBW010000077.1 GCA_021286705.1 Sphingobacteriia bacterium | reverse complement strand
AACAAGGCCATAGTTTCCGTAATATCCATTAACGTAGTATCTGCGTCCCCAGTCTGCACTGATTAGGTTACCAAGGTTGAAGACGTCAAAGGTTAATTGAATGGTATTGCGTTTTCCACCAGCCATGATGTAGAAATCCTGAGCAATGTGAAGATCGAAGATATGTTCGAATGGAGTACGGGCACCATTACGTTCAGCATACTCACCACGGTGTTTGCTGAGATATTTATCGTTGTTGATGAAGTTGTCAAGAGAAGCCCATTGTTCTGCAACAGTTACTGTAGTTGCGCTTGTTCCTGTACCTGTAGTATAGTCAACAAGGTTGATTTCAGAAGCGGAGTTAGGAATCCACATCAATTCAAGAGCTTGGTTATCCTCACCAAGGAATTTACTACCACCACCCTCGATATAACCATAACTGTAGCGATAACCGCTCTGGCCATTGTAAACTAGACCAATAGTTGTAGCAGCATGACCAGCATAATCTATACGATAATTGAGGTTACCAATAACACGGTGTCCCATGTCATAATCAGAGATTGCAAGATCGAGGTCGTTTTTACCGCGAACATTGGGTACTCTCCACTGTGAAGAGTTCTGTGATGAGGCGCCATCATTCATCGATTTGGCTTGTCCGAAGGAGTAAGCTAATGAACCTGATAGACCGTGCCATCCATTGTGTTGGATTTGACCTGTGATATTCATTGAATGACCTTCGCTGGTGTTGTAACCATAGATGATATCGGTATAGTTCTTACCTGAACCACTAGATACTGCATCAAGTTTACCCCAGATAGGACGATCATCAGGACTGCCTGTTAAAGTGCCAACCTTCTTGTACTTGAAGTTATAGTACATGATGTTGTTAAGATTCTTGGTATAAGTGAAGTCAACTGTAGCTATAAAGCCACCAGGTAGTTTCTGGTCAGCTGCAATGCTGGCACGCATAACTTGAGGATACTTGAAGTTCTTTGAGAAAAGGTCAATTTGTCCTGAAGGTGTGAATGTTGCATTTGGATCATAGGTAGGATATTGACTTTGCCAATCTGGGTTAAATGCTACATCATACTGACGAACACCACCTAACATCATACCATTGTTGTTATACATACCACCTGGCCAAACGAAAGGAATACGGCTGGTGAAGATACCAATACCTCCACGAACCTGAGTCTTTTGGTTGTTTAGAACGTCCCAGTTGAATCCAATACGAGGAGAGATCATTACTCTGGCACCAGGAGCTGTTCCGGTCTCTGCATCTAATTCAGGTGCATAGTCGCTATTAGCCATCTCAGCTTGGATGAGTGGTAATACGTTTGTATTAAAGTCTTCGTTAAGTGTTGGGTCGTCTAAGAACATAGGAACATCAAAACGAACACCAGCAGAAATCTTCAGGTTATCTAAGATCTGCCACTCATCTTGTAGATAGAAACCTAACTGAAGAGCATTGAATTCTGTTGCAGCTTTTGAGCCGTCACCAGTGATTCCGTCAACGCGTGAGAAGGTTCTGTCATATTGAGCAGCTAGAGAGTCATTCAAGAAATCATCAACTGAATTCCATAGGTATGAACCGTAGTTCTGACGAATGAAAAGGTTGTACATCTTATAGAACTCATTGTGAGTACCAATGGTTAAGGTGTGTTTTCCAAGATACCACTCGAAGTTGTCGGTCAGGGTGAATACATCCTGATTCAAAGCATTAGCTGTTGAGAATTCTTCTGAACCAAGGCGAATGGTTCCTTTTCCGTCTTTTAGGGTGATAAAGGGGAAGTTGCCTCCCATTGGGTCGCGGTCATCACGAACAAAAGTAGCACCTACGATCAGATCATTGGCGAACTGGTTTCCGAAGATGCTTTTCAGTTCGATAGCTGATGAGTTGGTGGTTGATGGGAAACTGATACCAGCATTTGAGAAGTATAAATTGGTTTTCCCTGATACACTTGGTGAGGTCTGTGTCCCCTTTGTATACTGATGACGAATGGTAAGTTTATGGTTGGCATTGATATTCCAGTCTAAACGGGCAAAGATCTTTGTACCGTCTAGTTTCTTGGTTGCATTATCATAAATGCCCGGGTCATAACCCCATTGTTTTACTTTATTAGCAACCTGAGCCAGCTTAGCAGCATCTGCATCACCTTCATAGGTAGTGAAATCAAATGGTGAAGGGGTTTCATCTTTCTGGAACTCAATGTTGGTAAAGAAGAAGAGCTTGTCTTTAATGATTGGACCACCTAGACGAGCTCCATAAGTCTTTGATGTGAAATCGGGTAATTTAGTTCTTGTTACAGATTCGTCATCTGTTGGTGTTTTACCGGCTAAATCCTGATTTCTGAAATAGTAGTACGCTGATCCTCTGAATTCGTTATCTCCGCGACGAGTAACGGCATTGATACCTGCACCGGCAAAACCACCTAGCTTAACATCATAAGGAGCAACACTGACATTAAACTGGTCGATGATATCCATTGAAAATGGGCTAATGCCAGTTTGTCCACCATTGGTTCCTGATTCAGATAGACCGAATACATCGTTATTCACAGCACCATCGATGAAGATTGCATTGTACTTGTTGCTCATACCGGCAATCTCTATACCACCATTCTGGGTAACACGTGCCTGTGGAGTCATACGCGTGAAGTCGGTGATAGAGCGTGAAATGGTAGGCATTTTGTCAATAGCATCACGGGTAATCTGTGTTTCAGCACCAGTTCTGTTGCCATCGATGATCTCATTTCTGGCTGCTACTACTTCTACACCTTCAAGCTGTGACACACTCTCTGAAAGTACCATATTCTGTCTGAGTGTTTGACCCAAGTTTAAGAATATGCCCTCCTTTTTACTGCTTTGGTAGCCTACAAAGCTAACTGTTAATGTATATGGACCACCTACGTTTACGTTAGGTAAACGATAGAATCCTTTTACATCAGTGGTTGTTCCATACTGTGTGCCAGAATTTACGTGAACGAGTACTACCGTTGCTCCCGGTAGAGACCCTCCCTTAGAATCTGTCACTACACCATTCATCGCAGATGTCGTAACCTGCGCAAACAGCATGTTCGCGCCTGTAACCATAAGGATTACAAGCAAACTTCTGAATAGCAATTGTTTCATACTTCTGTTGGTTTAGGTAAAGCAAGAAATTATAATGATTAAATATAACAATTATTAATGTTTGATTGATTTAACATTCTCAGCTAATTATAGTTTCTCAGAATATAATCATAAATACTTGATTTGAATTCATGATCAGTCGCATCAGCCGCAAAGGTAATTTTGAAAATTATCTTGACAGTATGCCATGTTTTAAGTTATTGTTAAAGAATGAGACAGTACCCATCTTTATTATTCTGTTGCTGTGTATTCGTTTTTCTCGAAGCTAGTTTTGATGACTTTAACAAAGTTGACGATTATTTTCTAATTATCAAAGGTTATTGATGTGATATTTACATTCTTAGGCAAAAAGACAGTGTTTTACTATGTGGGCAAGAGTGATTCATGGTTGTTTTATCTGTTTGATGCTATAGCGTTTCCTACTTATTCTCTCTAAACAGGTGGTCGGATGTTTTGTTTACTTTATATAGACGTAAAAAACAAGGTTTCTAGCTTTTCTTACAGTAGATCTGTGCAGGCAGTTTTAATTCTGATCATTACCAGAATTGCTGATCTTAAAGTACAAAGGGTGTCCTTTAGCGCACCCTTTTGTTGTAAGTAATTTATTTCTAGTGTATTTTCAGTATGAAGATTTCCTGATTTTATGATCTTCTCTCACAGATTGTCACTGGTAATTCAATCTTTTAAAGAGTCATACTTACAGAGAAGATAAAGGTTCTTCCATATCCCCAAAAACCTCTGAAATCATTTTCAGTGTGGGTCTGTCCATCTGTACCTGTTAAGATGTAACTTTGATTGAAAAGGTTATTGCAACTGGCATTTAAAACGGTTTCACGACTAAAGAAGAGGGTCTTGTAGGTTATACTCAGGTCGGTAGTGGTATAAGATGGAATCCTCCATGATTGTTCTCTGTCTTGACTGTTGGTTCTGCCTGCTGGGTCAAATGATGCCCAAATCCTATCATACCAGTTAAAAACTCCCCCGATAGTTAAGTTCTCAATTAAGTTGAATCTGGCTGAGAAGGAGGCTTGTGTTTGAGGTGCTCCGCCAACCTTTAAACCTTTGGCATAGACATTTACAGTGTCAACTATTTGATTGGCCTGATTTACAAGTAGTGCACTAACATCGTTTTGCCACTCCCAATTACCAATTGAATAGGAAGCTTTTAGTGAAAGTCGATCAGTGGCCTTCCACGATAACTCGGCTTCAAGTCCGTAGTGTAGAGCATCAAGTCCTGTGATCATGGCTCTGGTCTGCGAGGCGTTTTCAAGCAGTTTGTATTCATTTGATAAGACTGATTTGTCTTTCCATAGCGTATAGTAACCGCTGAGTCTAAAATGGAGATTTGGTAACTCTGCTAGATATCCCACCTCTGCCGAAAGTACTTTTTCGTTCTTCAATGGTTCTGCCGGAATGTTATTCCAGTTGGGATAGACAAATTTGTAATAGGGTGCACGATTGAAATATCCTCCATTGATGAAGAGGATATGGTTTGGGGTCAAAGAGCGACTAATTCCGGCTTTTATATCATAGCCTAGCTTTTTTCGTCCTTCTGCATCAGTGTTTTTTACATAATTGTAATGGTCAACCCTGTCATACCAGTTTTCACTGATACTTGCAGAGATAAAGCCATCTGTGAATGTACCGTCCCATGCCATCTGTCCGAATGCTGATAGAAGACCAGTCCGCGCCCCATTATCCACTCTTATTCTATCACCAACTTTTTTGATTATATCTCTTCCTGAAGCTCCCTCTGCCGTCCATGCATAATCATCTATAAAGTATTCGCCTCCGAGTAGATTTGTAATCTCCTCCCAAAGACTGGATTCAAAGTATCGGGCATGAACGCCAGCGGTTAATGTAATCTTTTCAGTGGCTTTATACTTGGCCGAACTGAGTATACCGGCCCACCAATGATTGGCTCTAAAATCGGTTAGTACGTTTTTTGAGTAGTTTGTAAGGGTATCTCCTGCCTTGGAAATGTAATAGTCTTCATGCATTCTGTTTTCTCTGATTACACCATCCCAGTCAATAAGGCCTTGACTTGTCCTGTACTGTGGCAGATAGTCTCCGGAGAAGTTCTCATAGTAGACTCCGCCGCCGGTTCCAGTTGTGGCATAAAGGGATGTTGAGATAAATAGTTTTGGGTTTACATCGAAATAATGGTTGACGGTAAAGTAGGGTTTATGGTAAAAGTTCTCTGATAGATTCTGTTTTTTGCCTTCTAAATATCCCCAATCTTTACTGTATTTAAGTCCGTACTGATCAACTTCTGCTTTGCTAAGTTCAAAATTCCTTTGACCATGACGTTCCGGACTTCCCATGAGTGTAAAGACCAATTTATGACGTTTTCCAAACTCTTTTCCTGCGCTAATCAGATATGACCAACCATTTATATCGGTTCCATCTACGAAGCCGCTTCCTGTTGATCTGGAACCTAAAAAGCTGAAAGCCCACCCTGATGAGGTTACGCCAGAGTTCACACCCAACATCAAGCGTTGAGCACCATAACTGGTGTAATTATATGAGATGTGGTTGCTCTTTTCTGCCTCAGTGGTTTTAGTTAAGATATTTACTGTCCCTCC
This sequence comes from Sphingobacteriia bacterium, assembly GCA_021286705.1. GTDB lineage: Bacteria > Bacteroidota > Bacteroidia > Bacteroidales > TTA-H9 > JAJTBW01. Next base: position 12,261 of record JAJTBW010000077.1, on the reverse strand, counting down.
GATACTATTGATGGCAACAGAAGAGGCACCTATCCCTTTTTGTACCTGTAAGGTGGAGGTTGCCTCACTTAACCCCTCCCAGTTATTCCAATAGACTAAGCCATTTTCGACTGAGTTCACTGGCACGCCATTGAGAAGGATGGTGATGTTTTCTTGTGAGAAGCCTCTGATTGATAATGTGGCATCGCCAAAACCTCCCCCTGTTCTGGTGGCATAAACACTGGGCAACTCTCTCATAACCTCTGGAAATGCTTTACCAGCTTGTAGGTTATCAAGTGATTGTCGTGTCAAGGTGTGAGCAGTGACCGGCGTAGTCGGATCGGGGGCAATACTTGCTACAATATTTACCTCACGCAAACCTATTGTTACAGGCTGGAGGAAGAGCGTGTCAGGTAATTGCCCGAAATTTGGTAGGTTTAGTGTGTAAGTTGTGTACCCTACACATGATAAGGTAATCTCACCGGCTGAGATTTTTGATACCGGTTCGATCTTGCCGGAAGGGGATGAGATCATACCCTCTTTCCCGTGATTGAAAGTTAAATTTACCCCTGCCAAAGGCAGTCGGTTAGTGGCATCTGCCACAATAAGCGCCTTTTGATTCTGTGCGGCGCTTGTCAAAGCAATCATCTGGATTGCGGTGACGGTTAGAAACTTTTTGAGTCTCCGATTCATGGTTTAGTACGATTTAAATAATAAAGCCCTGAAAAGGATCCTCAGGGCTTTATATGCATATCGTATATCCACGAACCAGCCTTACGACCTTACGTGTTTTTTCGACAATGTCATATCTCTTCTTTCATCCAGACTTTAACTGTCGGTACCGGAGTTTCACCAGGTTCAGTCAATGCATTGCTGCAAAGAGTCGCGGACTATACCGCCGGTCGGGGATTACACCCTGCCCTGAAGAGCTTTTACAATTTTGTACAAAGGTATACTCTTTTCGGAAATAAAAAAAAGCGTATAAATGCTTTAATGTCCATCTATACGCTTTTCTTTAATTAGCAATTAATACATCGGATCCCAAGGGGGTAACTTAATGGGTTTCTGATTAAGTAACCGCTGTTGATCAGCATTCAGATACTTCTTATCAACAACAACTCTGAACATATATTCGTTAAACCAGTCATGTGTCATTACTAAATAGCCATCATGACCACTCTTACCCCAAGAGTTTTCAATGAGCCAGCGCATAGGCTTACCATCCTGACCTAATTCAACTCCCGATAATACCATCCCATGACTTGAGGCACTCTCAAAGGTGATGATTCTATCTTTTTTATTCATCGTATTTGTGATGCCAAATAACTCATTGGTAGCATAGTTGTTTAAGTCGAGTACGCCATTATCGCGATCTAACTGTTTGCCAACGTCGCATGAAAAGTACATTCCTTCGCCATCTTTAAGTGATGCAACCGCTGCTGGTGTAATTTCAGTAGCTGGTACGTTAAGGTAGATCCAGTTTATGCCTTCATGATTATTTCTGTCATACTCAATCTCGTACATCTTGTAGTATTCACGACTAGGGTCATCCATGAGCATTACATATTCACTTAGATCAGAACCAACAAAAGCTTCTTTAAAACTAAGTGGGGTATATTCTTTAACCTCACTATATTTCCCGTCTTTCGCTTCGAATCTCCAGTTAAACTTTGTGGGTGGTTCTCCTAAACTTAGAGAGAGAATGCGATATACGGTACTCAGCATCTCTTTCTTTGTGTTTTGAAGCGATTCGGGCTTTGCCTTTGATGCAAACATGCCTCTTAACTTAAGACCATCTTCTTTTAGAACTGTAGCTATAACCTGTGTTATTGCACCGGTGCTTTCGGTCTGTTTGGTGTCAGGCATTACTGATTGTGGCACTAACCCATACTTGTTTGCTACATTGACAAAGCCTGCCCATGTTCCACCATCGGCAATGGGGTTTTTGAAAAGCCACTCAACCGTACGATCGTCCATCGGTTTGTTTGCTGTTCTGATGATCTCCTCAAGAAAGAGGTTGGCTTTTTCCAACTGATCATAGAAGAAACTGTAGTTCTGAGAAAAAGAGAACTCCTTCATCTTATGAGTTTGGATTGTCTTTGCTCTCATAACATTTAAGCTGGCAAAGAGCCAACACCTGCCTGAGTTTTTCTGATCGGTGATTCCCTCTGTCTTTACTTTGTAGGTGAAGTTATCATCAATCTGATACTTATTCTGGTTGTTAATGCTGAGCTGACGAATGCTGTTGTTAGAAATGGCATTACGTAATACAGTCGCTTGAGGATAGGCCTGAACCTCTTTTTTGAACTGTTCTAACATAGCAGGGGTGATGGCTCCGTTTTGAGCAAACATCTTAGTGGTCGGCATTATTGATGCTCCCGCTATGATACAGTAAAGTATTTGATTCTTGAGTTGCTTTAACATGGGGTTTATTTTGCTTATAGAATGATTATGCGTTGTGAGATGTAGGTCTGATCTCGATCCGCAATCTGTAGGATATAGAGTCCTTGGGTTACCTTTGGAAGAGCGATCGTGTTTTTTCCTTGACAGAGTGAGTTAGCTGCTAGTTGCTCAATTACTTTTCCATTGATATCAATCAGACGAATCATTGCCTGACTCGAAATGTTTTTATTTGAGAGGTAAATGATCAATTGATGATCTTTAACAGGATTAATTATTGCTACTCCTGTCTCTTCTGCCTGATCAATGCCTACCGTGGTTGTGGCCTGTTTTAAGACTATGTCATTCTGCGGGTCAAAAATTGGTTTTAAAGGTTTTTTATCAAGAATGAACTCAAAGCTCTCTCCATTAAAGGTATTCATAACCCTGACGGTTGAGTCTAATCCATCGGAACCTACAATTCGAATAGTTAATGGCATCTGCCAGTAAAACTCGCCCTCTTGATTTGCTACAAACTTTAGTTTCCACTTGTTGTCAGGTAGTGCCTCGATATAGTAGTTGTTGTGATAAATGGGATGACCAGCAGTGAAGATCCATTGATCAAAGAACCATTGATAGTCTTCTCCAGTGACACTATTGACAGTTGCCACGAAATCAGAAATCGAGGCAGAGTTATATTGTAGGTCGACTCTTGAGGCATATTGATGCAGTACTTCAAAATAGAGCGAATCACCCAGAGTGTATCTTAGTAGATGATGCACAGCAGCTCCTTTACAATAGGTGATACCATAGTTGAAGAGCGTGTTGGCATCAGGGGTGTTAATTGCCCATTCGGGATCAGAGATTGGCCAATTGTCGCCCATGTTATAGTATCCCATATAGGTGTTGGCATTGTTTAGTACATCTGATTTATAGGCTGAATAACCTTGCGACTCCTCTAACCATAGAGACTCACTATAGGTAGCAAATCCTTCATTTAACCAGATGTCTGCCCATGACTTACACGTAATCATATCGCCAAACCACTGGTGTGCGAATTCGTGAACCACCAGCATCTCATCCCAACAATTGGGACAAAGACTGGTAAGCGTCTGATTCTCCATTCCTCCCCAAACAAAGTCATCATTTAACGTCGCAAAACCATTTTTTGGGAATGGGTGCTCGCAATATTTCTCTGAAAAGAAACTAGCTACATTTCCTATAAGAGCCTTCATGTTATTGGGGTTCTCGCCAGGATTGTAATAAAATCTGAATGGGATCTTGGTAGATGGGTTTGAAGGTAAATCCCATCTTACAACATCGAGATTATAATTTTTACTTGCTGAAATTACCATAAGATAGGTTGCTACTCTTTCATTGCTTACCCAATGGAAGTTAACAGTATCGCCACTAACGGTCGAGTCTGCCAGTATCCCATTTGAACCAAGAAGTGTATGGGTTGGTACGCCTGCAATCAATTCAAATGAAGCTTTATCTGATGGAGAGTCGTAGCAAGGTAACCATTTTCTTGCTCCTTCAGGCTCACAGTCTGTAAATACCCAGCCATTCTTTGCGTAGAAGGCATTGTCTGTTACATTATTGTGTTTGTAGTTGATCTTGAATGTAAACTCTTCACCCGTGTTATAAACACGGTTGAGATGGATTACCAATGTGTCAGCTGTATGCTCGAAACTCGTCGCACTTCCAGATACACTAAGAATCTGAAGTGAATTCTGAACAGCATTAAGTTTGACAATATCGCCGGAAATAACCATAGCCATCGTGATCTCAACTGAAGCTTTGAAGTCTTTTGGATAGGGTGAGTTGAAATTCTTATAGAAATTAGCTGTGACCTTATATTTCAACGCATCAGCAAGTTTAGGCAAGTCGGCTGTAACCCCTTTTGAACCGAGATCAAGATTAAGCTTTTTTTGATGGCACTTCCATGACCCTTTTACTGGTTGCTCCTGTTGAGCAAATAGTAGAGCTGGGAGGATAGCTAAAAGAAGTAGAAGTTTTTTCATTAATTATTGTTTTTAGGTTTTTTGTGTTTGCGGGCATTGATCTAATCATTTCTGTTTTGATACTAACTTATAAATACCCAACCTATACGACGATTATTATATGATTTAGTAACATTAAAATTCTACCTGATACTGAAATAATCAATAGTCGTGTTGTTCGTGAAACGTCAATTGATACATTGTATTCGTTTGTTAGACAGGAGAGTCTTTAGTTGCTTAACAAAGACTAACCCCAAAGATTAGAGCAATTATGTTTTTAAACGAGGTTAATTTGCTGACGAAGATAATAGTTTTGAAAATAGCCTAATGAAATCTGATCTGAGTTTTTAATTACAGGAATATCTCTTTGTTGAAAATGAGGATTTCTAACTTTAAAAGTAGTTGCTAGTATAGTTAATCTGATATTATCAGTTTGGGACAATGACTTGTAGTGAGGCTGGATTTACCTTGAGTTGGATCTCTTTTTCAAATTTAATGGGTTCGCCATCTAGATTAAGATACTTGCCTTTCTTTCTTGTGATAAATGCCTCTCTAGCCTTGAGAGTCAATACATACTTTGACTTATCAATTTTACCTCTGAAGAGTTTGAAGATTATTATCGGAATGATAAACAGGGGTGTCTTCTTTATGATGGTGATGTCAACTAACCCATCACTGATATCGGCCTGGGGTGCAATTGCCGTCTTATACCCAAATTGGTTTGAGTTTGCGAAGTTGATCATCAGGGCTCGCTCAACTATTTCCTGTCCGTCAATGACAATATGATATTTCTTTGGTCTATAACTGAAATAGAGTGATATAACACTTTTGAGATAGCTGAAAAAGCCTCTGCTTGATCCCTCTGCAAAGTGTTTTGCAACGGAAGCATCAAACCCTAACCCGGCTATACTTACAAATAACTCTTGGTTTATGGTGACAGTATCGGCTTTTATAACATGCCCCTCTTTTATTACCTCGAGTGCTTTTTTTAACTGAAACGGTATTTTAAGAAAATGGCTCAGACCATTTCCAGATCCTAATGGAATAATGCCAAGTTTTGTATTGGTGAATGTGAGGGCTCTTGCTATATCGTTAATCGATCCATCTCCACCTACAGCAACAACTATATCATATTTTTCCTCTACTGCTTGTGCCGCTAATGCCCGGGCATGCCCTGCATACTCTGTATAACTGATATTGCACATAAAGGCCTCTTTTGGGAAGAGGCCTTCAATGAGATTGGGTAGGTCTTGTTTCTTTTTATGTTTTACCCCACTCACCGGATTTATAATGAAGAGTATTTTAGTTTTTTCTGTCATTGTGATCTACTGCTGAGGGGTCAATTTGTTATTCTTCATCTTCTCGTAATAGAGTTGAATAACGGCTCTCCCTTTTTCTGATATATTAATATCTGTGGCTTTTTTTGATGATAAATTTCTGGATTGAAGCGGATCATTTGTGAGGTTGTATAGCTCAGAGACGCTCTTTCCATTGAACTCGGCTAAACTATCATTTCTAAATAGATTAAAGACACCTGAGTTATAGCTTATTGCAGGCGCATTGCTGCCTTTTACAAAAGGGGATTCTCCGAAGGCAGTAAATGGTTCGTGATAGCCCAACAGATGTAGAATGCCTGGCATGATATCGGTTTGTTGAACTGCGCTTTTTACAAATGGAGCCAGTTGTTGTCCCGGAGCAAAGAAAATGATTGGGATTGAGTACTGACCTGCTTTTGTTCTTCCAATTGCAGTGGCTCCTTCTGAAGTGTGGTCGGCAACAAGAACAAAGAGTGTTTTGTTATACCAAGGTTGCTTTGAGGCTGATTTAAAGAAACGTCGCAGCGACTGATCTGCATAGGCAATACTCTGCTGTATGGGTAGGGGACCTTTTGGAAGCTTATACATATACTCTATCGGAACTTTATATGGATGATGAGAAGATAGGGTAAAGAGTGCAGCAACAAAAGGCTGTTTGGTTTGTGATAGCAAATTACTGGTAAATTGTAGGAATGGCTCATCCCAAATTCCCCATGTTCCATCAAAATCACGGTCGTTATTATACTCTTTTCTTCCAATGTATTTATCGAAACCGGCCATCGAGGCATAAGAATCAAAACTCATGGTACCGTTATTTCCCCCATGAAGAAATATTGAGGTGTAACCCTGCGGTTTTAGTAATGAGGGCAATGAGTTTATCTTATTACCTGAATAAGGTGAGGTGATGAAGTCATAGTTCATCCATGTAGGCAGGGAGGAGAGAATTGCTGGTATGGCCTCAATGGAACGCTTGCCGTTGGCTATCCCTTTAGCAAAAACACCCTGATGAGCCAATGAGTCAAGGAACGGGGTGAAGCCTTTTGTATTCCCATTTAGGGTCGTGTGTTCTAGCGAGAAACTTTCAAGTATAAGGACAACTACATTGTAACCTTTTAGCGAGCCATTGATAGAGTCATTTGGTGTTTTCTGATCAGGATTAAAAAGATGAAGTGCTTTTGCCTGGCTGAAATAGGTCGGAACACTAAGCGGTTGGTTCTTGATTGTTTTTATAATCGAGAAGGGGGTGTTGATGACTAACGGCAATCTTTCATGCGATGTGATAGAGGCAGCCATGATTGGGGAGAGTGGTTTCAGTTGTAACCCGCCTCTGATGCCCAGCACCAGTAACCCCATCCAAATTGCGAACATGGGGAAGTTGAAGGTAAAAAAGCTTAATTGGCTATGGTATATCAGTTTGTTGAAGAATGGTCTTCTTAAAGCCAAAAAAACCAATAGCCAACATAAACCACCCCATAATAGAAACATATACCAAAAGTCACGAAGAAAATCGGGTAACAAGTTGATGAAGAATCCATCATTCATGGCAAAGTTGAAGACGTCACCCGTAGTACGTTTAAGGGTAAAACGGAAGTAGATGACATCGGCAAGGTTGGCTCCTATTGCAAGGGCATTAGGGATATAGAAGAACAACGCAGAGACGGTCCAGCGATAGTACCTCCTGTTTCTGAACGAAAATGGCAGTGTACTGAAAAATATATAGGCGGCATTGACCATTGCCAGAGCAGCTAGGTCAAAACGTAACCCTTGCCAAATAAGCAGCGGCAGATCGTTTAGAGGTGTATGAACGCTGAAAATTTTGTAGTTGAACAGGTAGATGAAGACCCTAGTTAGAACGAGTAAGAATAAAGCGATACTCACCCTGTAAAGGAGTACAAGGTGCATGCTTTGAAATGTCCGTTTGCGTTTATTCATGTTGATTTTGCGGCCAATAGCAAGTGGCTAACAGTAAGAATTTGTTTATTTTACAGGAGTATAGAGCAGTCTGCCTTTGATGGTGTCATCTGCGATTTCCGAATTATCATTAATGATGGTATAATCCATATAGAAGGATGATGCAGTGTGTGTTGCGACACCCGAGGCGTTAACATAGGTAATACTTGTTGGAGTAAATGATACTACCTGTTTTGTGATTTTTAGGGTATCACCAGTTTTGTTTGCCATTTCTATTTTTACCTTAGCCGCAAGCTGATTTGCGAAAGCGGGAGAGTAAATGCCTTTGGTTTCTGGAAGGGAGAGTTGTTCAAAATAGGTTAGTGTATCGCCATTAGGATAGGGTTGGGTACGAAATACCTTGTACTTGCCCTGAAGAGTAGTTCCTTCTATCCTGACTACATAGGTTCTGGTTGCACTACTTGTGTTTCCTTCGACATCTTTTGCATGGTAGGTGACAATGTATACTCCGGTGCTATCCCCGTTATAAGTCGATGTGTCTACAGATGTTTCCAATATCCCCGATGCATCGGTTATGGTGATTAACGTGTCAACATAAGGGGTAAATAGCTTGACATAAGTGGGGTTGGTTCCATAGAGATAAATGGTTGGTGCTGTGGTGTCATCCTCACCAGGATTGCATCCGACTGATAAAAGCAGAACCACCATTGAGGTGCATGCTAAAAGAAAGTGAACTAGTTTTTTCATAGAATAGCGGTATTTCAGTATCATTGCACTAACGGCAAAATTAAACTTTCCGTATTAAATCCCGATGCGCAAATTGATTCTTTTAATTAATAAAGGTGTTATTTTAGAAAGATATAGAGTCTTATTGTTTATTCCACTCCTCTTTTTTTTCTTTTTTCTTCTCTTTCTCTTTTTAAACTATGCTTTTCCGCTTAAGGGTTTGCCCTCTTTTAGCCGGCAAGTGCTTTACTCCGACTCAACTCTAGCTCATGTTGTTTTGTCTGAAGATGATAAATGGCGCCTTGAATTATCTGCTGATAAAATCCCTATTCCTCTTAAGAATGTGCTTCTTTTTCGTGAAGATAGATGGTTCTATTATCATCCCGGTATTAATCTCTTTGCAGTTGGAAGAGCTCTGTTCCAAAATATAAAATCGGGTGAGAGGGTTAGTGGTGCCTCTACGATAACCATGCAGGTTGCCAGAATGATGCAGCCCAAGTCACGAACCTATAAATCGAAGTTTATAGAGATGTTTCGTGCTTTACAACTTGAATGGAGGTACTCAAAGGATGAAATTCTGGCTCTCTATCTTAGTATGGCTCCTTATGGGGGCAATGTGGAAGGTATAAGGGCCGCCTCTCTACTTTATTATGGTTGTGAGCCTTCTTCTCTTAGTTTGGCCCGTGTGGTCACCCTGATGGTGGTGCCTAATAATCCCAACCGACTCTCTCTGAAACGTGGGGGAGAAGAGTTGATAAAGGCACGAAATTACTGGCTTAAAATGTTATATCATGCCGATAAGATCAATCAACGTCAGTATCTCTCCGCTATCTCTGAGCCATTGAACTTAAACAGGGTGCCACTCCCTTCAAATGCCCCACACCTGAGTCGTTGGCTGCTCAAAGTGTATCCTCAACGTCAGTCTATTCTAACCGAGTTGAAATCTTCTGTTCAGCATAATCTCGAGAAGATCTTGAGTCAGTCAATGCCAATTTTGCAGAGTATGGGCATCGGTACTTGTGCCGGTGTAATCATGGAGAATAAAACTGGCTCTATCATTGCCTATGCCGGGTCTGCAAATTTTAAGGATAGATATAATCAGGGTGAGGTAGACGGACTTAGAGCGTTGCGTTCGCCCGGAAGCACGCTGAAGCCATTTCTTTATGGTCTAGCTTTTGAGGAGGGCCGCCTAACACCTATGTCTGTGGTGGCTGATGTTCCGGTTACCTACTCCAGTTATATTCCTGAGAACTATGATAAGTCATACAGAGGGACAACTACCATCCGTGATGCTCTTATTTTATCGTTGAATATCCCTGCTGTCAGAGAGCTTTCAGAGACTGGCGTAGATAGGTTTGCAACGTTTTTGCAACAAGGGACTTTCCCGTCTCTTAGCAGGCAAAAGAGGGGTTTAGGTCTGTCTATGATTCTGGGTGGCTGTGGGGTTACTGGCTTAGAGCTTCTATCAGGTTATTCGTCGTTTGCCCGTGAGGGACGGTCGCTGGAGCCTCGGTTTTTAAAGGATGCTCCGCTAAAGGAGAATCGTCTCTTTAGTGCTCCTGCTGCCTGGATGGTGGCTTCTATCCTTTCTCAGGCAGTTCGCCCCGACCTTCCAATACAATACGAAAATAGCAGAAACTTACCGCCGGTCTCATGGAAGACAGGCACTTCATACGGGCGGCGAGATGCGTGGGCTGTTGGGTTTAATCGTGACTATACGATATTGGTTTGGGCAGGTAATTTCGATGGACGAGGCTCATGGGCTATTGCAGGTGCTGAGGTGGCCTCACCAATCCTCTTCTCCCTGTTTCAGTCGGTAAGCTCTAAGACGCCTCGTCAGTGGCTCAAGGTGCCTGAAGGCATCGATTTTAGGCAGGTCTGCTCTGAGAGTGGCATGGTTCCCGGCGACTCATGCTCTCATTTGATCTTAGACTCTTATATAGTTGGAAAAAGCAGTTGGAAACGATGCGACCATTTGAAGCCTGTTTGGGTGAATAGCAAGTGTAGCGTCTCCTATTGCAATGAATGTATGCCAGAGTCTTGTGCATTTCTGCGATATCTTCCTAATCCTAACCCCGATGTAACCGAATGGTACAGAGAACATAAAGTGAAGTTTACAAGTGTCCCTCCTCATAACCCTGCCTGTCAGCACGAAGGCAACGGCGATAAACCAATTATTGTCTTTCCAACACAAGGTGCAATCTATTATTTGGTTAAAGCCGATTCAGTTCAACTTAATCTTGAGGCACAGACCAGACGTAATGTCCGGCACCTCTGGTGGTTTATTAACGGACGTCTAGCTGCTAAAACCAATGCAGGTAAGAAAGCCTTTGTGAAAGTGCCGGAGGGGAAAGTAAAAGCAGTTTGCCGCGATGAGCTGGGCAATCAGTCTTCTGTTACCTTCACCGTTCAATATTATTAAAACATTGCTGGTAAGTTGTTACCTTTGCAATAAATTAGAAAAGAAGTAGTACTCTATGGCACTTACATGTGGAATCATAGGTCTTACAAACTCCGGTAAGACAACCATTTTTAACTGTATCTCGAATTCAAAGGCTCAAGCATCCAGCTTTGGGCAGGCCAATAAAGCTAACCTCGGAATGATACAGGTCCCCGATGAACGATTATATAAGATCGATGCTCTGGTTAAATCACTCAAGGTGATCCATACTACCGTCGATATAGTCGATATTCCCGGCTTAACCAAAGGCGGTTCTAAAGGGGAGGGGAGTAAGTTCTTGTCGGAGATCAGAAATGTAGATGCCCTGATTCATGTTTTACGTTGCTTTGATGATCCCACTATGCCCCATGCTGAAGGCTCAGTCGATCCTGTTCGCGATAAAGAGTTGGTCGATATAGAATTACAGGTTAAAGACCTAGAGTCGGTTGAGCGTAAGATCACCCGTCTTGAGAAGATGGTCAAAGCCGGAGATAAAGATGCAAAACGTGGGCTTGAAGTCCTTGCGGTCTTTAAAGACCATCTTGAGAATTTACAACCCGCCAGAACAGCACCTATCTCTGGAGATGACCGACGTTTTATTGATGACCTCTTTCTGTTAAGCGATAAGCCAGTTTTGTATGTCTGTAATGTTGACGACGAATCAGCAATTACAGGAAATAGTTGGAGCATCGCCGCTGTTGAAGCTCTTAAGGCCGAAAATGCGGAGGTACTCGTTATAGCAGGTAAGCTTGAAGCGGAAATCGCAGAGCTAGAGGATGCCGCTGATCGTGAGGTCTTTCTTCAGGATGTAGGGCTTACTGAGCCAAGCGTCAACAAGATGGTTAGAGCAGCCTATGACCTCCTGCAGCTCGAGACCTTTTTCACTGCCGGACCTAAAGAGGTACGAGCCTGGACAATGCATAAGGGAAGCACAGCCCCTCAGGCAGCAGGTGTTATTCACAGCGATTTAGAGCGTGGCTTTATTCGTGCCGAGGTGATTAGATATGACGATTTCATGCGATATGGCTCGGAGCATGCTTGTCGTGAAGCGGGTAAACTATCGGTCGAGGGTAAGAACTATATCGTGAATGATGGCGATTTACTTCATATCCGTTTCAACGTATAGCGTAGGATTTGATAGTATAATAAGGGCAATCTGTGTTAAACAGGTTGCCCTTATTATTAATATAAATTTTTTCAGAGCCTTTCCTTTACCTCGTCAGTGATTTCTCAGTTCTTCTCCAGAATCTCGCCTGATGCCACATTTGAAGAACTGATAAAAAGAGAGGATTGTGAGTAGAGTAAAATTTATCAGGGAGTCTCATTGCCAATTATTGTTCCAAAATGCCTGTGGAGGACTCTAATGGGTCTGTCATATCTCTATTCTCTCTTTACTCTCTCTCAACTCTCTCTCAATATCTCCTCAATATCCCTTCTATATCCTCTACCTATTTTACACGAGTTTATAGGGAGAGGATAGGGAGAGGATAGGGAGAGGATAGGGAGA
>JAJTBW010000076.1 GCA_021286705.1 Sphingobacteriia bacterium | reverse complement strand
GGACGAGTAAAAGTTATAAGAGAGACATAAGAAAACATAAGAGAACATAAGAGAAGCATAAGAGAGATATAAGAGGGATATAAGAGGGGAGCTTGTGAGATACTGATTATCTGACAATTAGAACATGACTATTTGTGGCTGGCAGGAGAGATTTAAAATTCAAATATTTGCTACTAGCTGCTGATAGGAAGGATTTGAATTCAAAATTCAAGAATTCAAAGGGATTAGCTACTTGCCACTAGCTGCTTGCGGCTAGAAGCTAGCGGCTAGAAGCCAGTAGCTAACAGACAGGCTAGATGCCAGATTAAAGCCAACATAAAAGCCTTATCTTACAAGATTTTTATATACCTCGTAAGTATTCTTTGCTGTGTTTTTATGACTCTTATCCATAACCAACTTTTTACCATTAGCTACCAGTCTTTCTCGTAAGACATCATCACTAAGCAGCCTGAGTCCATTTTCTGCTAATGAATTAAAGTCTTCTGGATCGCAGGTCAGTGCCGTCTGATTATTAATGGCTATCTCAGCAATACCTCCAGCATTGGTAGAACAGACCGGAACCTCAGCAGCAAAGGCATCTAGGATAGTAGTGCCTAGGCCTTCCGTTTTCGACGAGAACAGGAGTAAATCAAGACTACAGAGGGCCGGCTCTACAGGTGAAATAAAACCAGTCATAATAACATAGTCATTCATCTTCAGTGAATCAATCCGCGATTTAATCTCCTTCTCGAGGGAGCCAGAACCGATAATAAAGAAAAGAATATCTTTATCGGCTTCATGCATCAACTTTACCGCATTAAGGAAAGTAGGATAATCTTTGTGAGGTGCCAAAGCGGCAACATTTCCAACTATCTTAACATTTGAAGGAACCTTATATTCAGTGCGTAAAAAGCTCCTGTTACAACCGTCGAACTTTGAAGCATCAATGCCACTATAGACAGTATAAAGGTGACTTTTATCTTTAATTGCCTGACCTGTTATACGCTTTACCTCATCAGAAACACAGAGGATTGCCTTGACTGAACGATGATTGTATTTAAATCTTGAGAAAGCATTTAACCCGACGGCAAAATCAACTCTGCGACTTACCACCAATGGGTTTCGAAGGTTCCCGGTAATGAACGCCAATGTGGCTGCAGTATGTGCATCAGAATCATGGGTATGTATAATTGCATGGGGGTACTTCTTTGCGATCCTTTTTATGCAATTAGATAATGTCAGGATATAAAATGGCTTAAAGCTGAACGACCTAAACGGAACAACCACATCAGCCGCAATTGTCATAACCTTTTTCTGCATTACAGAGTTTTCAGGGGTGATAATCCACTGTCTGACTCCGGCAATTCTAAGGTTATCCCAAAGGTAGAACACCTGCTGTTCACCTCCTCTCCAGTCTTTCTTGCTAGAGATGTGAATAATCTCAAAAGGGTTTTCCATATTCGGAAGTTTATTTAATTGTGGCATTTCGCTTGAGCCAGTTGGCCTTTAAGTACTTCAGGAAGACAGCCCATGCAGATAAAGAGGCGATAGTAAAGCCATAAAATCCTTCAAGAAAGCCCAATCTTATAAAATATATCTTAACAAACCGAGAGATCGGGGAAAGAATGATTTTATGGATTCCGACTGATTTATTTCTCTGTGCAATCTCATTGGCCGCTATCGAACTAAACTTACTAATTTGCTGTAAATGCGCCTCTAAGTTTGGGATAGAGTAGTGAAGCAAATCTCCTTCGAGTTTATAAGGCTGAAGATTGGTAACAGGAATCAGTTTATCGTGTGGGTTTTGCCCTCCCCAGGAGGCTGCCCCTTGCCTTACCAGTCTGACCTTTGTATCGGGATACCACCCACCATACCTAATCCACCGACCACAGTAATTTGTTAAGCGGTTTAACGATGCCACTTCAGCAGTGGGATTGTTCAGAAAGCTAATAATAGAGTTCTTAAGATCACCAGAGACCTCCTCATCAGCATCTAACGAGAGGATCCATGGCATAGTTGCCATCTTAAGGGCACGATTCTTCTGCTCTATATGGCCATCAAAGGGATGAAATTGCACGATAGCGCCATTTGCCTCCGCTATCTTCACCGTATCATCAGTCGACCCGGAGTCCAATACAATGATCTCGGAGGCAATATCCAAAACAGACTTGATACAGCGCTCAATGTTCAGCTGTTCATTGTAGGTTATAATTGTAACGCTAAGCTTTTCCATCGCTATCAGAGCTAGATTTTACGACTTCTCCAGTCACCCTTTATCATATAACCCAATGACAGGATAAGCATGATCGAAAAGTAGATATATTCTGAAGACCAAATATAGAAAACCTCGAGCTTAAATGGAATTGCGAAGAGGTATGAGAACCCAAGGTATACCGCAATGGTGAATGCCTCAATAGCGAGTGATGTCCTTGTATTGCCAGTTGCAGAGACCGCCTGAAACAGAAGATAAGAGATATTGAAGAGGAAAAGTAACCCACCAATAAGTCGTAAAGTTGCAACAGAATCAGCAATTAACAGCGGATCGGAGGTGTATATGCGTATTAAAAGTTGAGGGGTGATTAAGGCAAGGGCACTAGGTAAAATGAGAAGCCAGCTGCTAAACCACATCACCTGCTTTATCACAGGAAAGACAAATTTCGGTCCGTATGAGCCAATAGAATTACTAACCATCGTATTTACCACTGTTCCCAATGACATTATCGGGATAATTAAAACGAGGTATATACTTCTGATGATATTTGAGATGGCAAGATTGTGTTCTCCGGTCTTCTCCACAATCATAAAAAACCCCAACCAACTAGCGAGCGAGAGAAAGTTCTGAAGCATCATCCAGACAGAAAGATCCAACATCTGCTTTAACGCCCGAAAATCAGGCTTAGTAAAACTGAATACAGAATATTTCTTTCTTGACTTAAACGTTGCTGTCTTAGTAATAAAATAGATTGTAGCAAGCATCTCAGAAATTACCGATGCAATAGCAGCTCCCGCAATTCCTAACTCAGGCAAGCCTAAGTGGCCAAAGATCAATCCATAATCAAGTATTATATTAGCTCCAGCCATGATGGCGGCACTAATAGTCAGAATCCGGGTCTGTGTAATTCCAACATAAAAAGCTCTAAAAACAGCATTGAGATAGACAAAGCTTAGACCCCAGATTCGATACTCTAAAAATGTGATACTTGCATTAGCTATCTCTGGTGACTGAATAGAGGCATGAATTAATGTAGGAGTAAAAAAGAAGAGTAGTACCGTTATAGTTATTCCGAGTAAGAGCGTAGCATAAAGAGCCTGATCAGTAATTTCTCCCGTTTGACTATATTTTTTCTCTCCATTTCTGCGGGCAATAAGTATCTGGGCACCTGTACTGAACCCATATCCCAGCATATAAATAGAGATATAGAGTAAGCCCCCGATCGCTGCGGCACCTAAAGCCACTTCACCAAGTCTACCCAGAAATGCAGTGTCGGTAACATTAACTATGTTCTGAGCAATCAGACTGAGGATTATAGGATAACCCACCTTCCATATATCCTTATAACCGGGAATCTCTTTCAAGTTCTATTTTTTTGTGCAAAGGTAGCCTTTCTTGCCGAGAGCTAAAGAATCGGTCATCATGCCAGCCAAATAAAGAGAACTCGCCACTCTAAACTATCAATTGAGAGAAACTATCTTATGTTTGACCACCAGAAATAGCTTTTTTTTTCAGAGCACACTACCTTCGCTGCAACTTCTCAGTATTTCAGTGTTTATGAGCTAGAGAACACAAATGACCGAAGAACAGGATCTGATAAAAGCTTGTCTGAAAGGAGATAGTAAAGCACTTGAATCCTTTTATGATCGTTACGCACCTATGCTTTTAGGTACGTGCATGCGCTATATCCCTGTTCGGGTTGATGCGGAGGATCTGTTACAGGAGGCTTTAATAAAGATCATGTCTAATCTTAGAGGTTTTGATTTTCGGGGAAAAGGATCAATAGAGGCATGGATGAAAAGAATCATCGTTAACCTCTCTTTGAATTTCTTACGAAATAAAACGACTAAAAACATCTTTGTCTACGTAGGTGAAGAGAGCCTACTCGATTTAAACGAGACTAGAGAAACAGAGTTAGACACGACTGATCTCTCAATTGAAGAGATATATCAATTGATCGGGGCTTTACCAGTCGGTTACCGTACAATCCTCAACCTCTATGTATTCGAAAAGTATTCACACCAAGAGATTGCAACAATGCTTGGCTGCACAGAAGGAAACTCAAAGAGTCAGCTCTTAAGAGCAAGAGCACTACTTAAAAAACAGATAAAAGAATTAAGAACCCAAAAAGAAGCACTACCGGTTTATGGAAACTAAAGATCCCCTTGACCAAATCTTGGATGGTGCACTAAAAGGGCACACAATATCTCCAAGCGCCACATCAAAATCAGAACATCTTGATGCGATGCGGCAATCCATTATTAACGCCAATAAGAGACGAAATCAAAAACGACTCTCATTAAGTCTTATCTCAGCTGCAGCGGTTATTGGTGCTCTAATTTTATTTCTTACCAGCGACAATTGGTTAGTTGAGAAAGAACTCAGCCCCACCTCTCAAAGCGAAAAAGCTACAATAACTGACAACTCTTTAAACCATCCTAACACTGAGACCGCAAAAAGTGCTGTTTTAAACATCTCTGAAGAAAAGAGATCAAACAATCTGAATGAGAACCACATTATCTCAAAAGACAATGACATCTCAAAAGATCAATCTGAGATCAAGGAAAACACTAACCAGTCATCTGAGGAAGTGAAACCAATAGAGGATATCACCCAAGAAACCCATATACCTCAAATCAACTCTACCCTGTTAGGTAATATGAAAAGTCAAAGTTTCGATCTTTATTCTGCTTTTGCACTTGCGCCAATCATGAATAAAAGAGAGACTCACTTAAACCTTTTAGCAGGAGTAAGAAAGGAAGATACCCTCAACAGACCTACCCCGAAAGGATTCTTCAATAACAAAACACTTAAAGGGCTTAGCATAGCCGGAGAATATAGTCCTGAGTATATCTTTAACGGAACGGATGATGCTGACCAATGGGTTCACAGTGGTGCTTTAACTTTCGAGTACAAACGGAAAGGCTATAGCATCAGGACAGGCGTTGGACTCTCAATTACGGGAGATATAACACGTGAATCAATCGATTTCAAGAGTTATCTTGGAACTACTAAAGTACTAGACTCAGTTCAATTTGAATGGGATGAAGATAATCGCAAACTGACTCCGGTCTTTTATTATACTGACCAGAGGGTATTTGAAGATCAGATAAGTAATGCTATTCTGAAAACGAAAATGAGATATACCTACCTTCAAATACCACTGGTGCTGGGTTATGATTTCGTTAATCAAAGAAACTACTCTATTGGAGTTCGTGCCGGATCTATTTTCCAGATACTACTTAAATCTGAACAAATCAGCACCGACTATTCAGGAGGAGACAATCTGATCATTAACATGGCTCAAGTTACACCTGACCGAGTTAAATTACATTGGGAGGCACTGGGTGGACTTAACTTCGGTTTCCGGATCTCAAATAGTGTTAGACTTGAGCTTGAACCTCAAGCCCGTTATTACTTCAACTCGGTGTACGAGAAAAATGATGGCATAAACAAGCCTTGGTCATTATCACTAAGAACCGCATTGATATATAGGCTATCTCGCTAACTTTGCAAAATAGAATAAAGATGAAAAGATATTTAATCCTGTTATTCAGTCTTATAACCTTAACCGGGAGGCTTTTAGGCATCACGATTGAGATATCAGGTGAGGTTAGGAATCTAGTTGGCATTCCTATTGTTAACCAGCAGGTTCAATTGGCTGAATTGCAGAATGGAGCAACAGGAATTCAACTCAATACTTTCACGGATATCAATGGAAGATTTGGATTCAATTTAATTGGTTCAGATACATCATTTCAAACCCTCAAGATAAGCACCATAGACTGTCAGAATAATATTATAGATACCATCATTCTAAGACAAGGTAACACCCACATTGATCACATTGACTTCACTATATGTGACAATCAAACACCTGGTTGTCTTGCCTCATTTATTGCACATAAATTAGGAACCAATGGCGGACTATTCAACGTCTATTTTGAGAACACCTCTATCGGTAATTACGACTCAATATTTTGGGATTTTGGAGATGGCACCACCTCATTTGAGACCAATCCTACTCATGCATACCAAATAGGTGCTTATAATGCCTGTTTAACTATTCTTGGAGATAATGGACTTTGTTTTGATACCAGATGTCAGTTTATTATTGCAGATACAGCTCTCCCCTGCAATAATTTCTTTAATGAACATATTGAAGGTCTAAAAGCAATATTTCACGCCGATATGCAAGGGCCGCCACCCTTCCAACATCAATGGAGTTTTGGAGATGGTAATTTTGGCGAAGGGAATCACACTGAACACACTTATAGTACTCCGGGAGACTATCTGGTTACCCTGAATTCTATAAATGGTGATGGATGCGCTTCCTCGTTCCAAAAATTGATTACCATTGCGAATATAGATTCTTGTAACGCCTCCTTCATCGCCATTCCGGATCCTTCTAATCCTTTACTGGTTCACTTTAACAACACTTCCATCGGGAATCTGTCATCTTTTCATTGGGCTTTTGGAGATGGCACAACATCAATATTGCAGAACCCAGATCATCTCTACTCTAACTCCGGAATTTATAATGTACGTCTAAAAATAATTTCCGAGGACTCAAGCTGTATGGATGAGAGTATCAAGAGTATTCAAGTAGCTAACAGCCCCACTTATATAGTTGCAGGACAAGTACTGGTGAATCAGTTTCCTATTGATCATGCTAAAGCCTCATTATATACAATAACTGGCCATCAGGTAGAATTAGAGCCAGACACTATCCTGCCTGGCGAACAGGGGGCATTTGCATTCTGGCCGGTTAACTCTGGAGACTATTTTATAAAAG
This sequence comes from Sphingobacteriia bacterium, assembly GCA_021286705.1. Taxonomy (GTDB): domain Bacteria; phylum Bacteroidota; class Bacteroidia; order Bacteroidales; family TTA-H9; genus JAJTBW01. The sequence goes on along the minus strand of JAJTBW010000076.1, from coordinate 11,068 downwards.
GGGAACCCTCCTCTAGTTCACAATATTCGGGAGAGTACCTGCCAACCTATTCTGGTAATACCATATTATGGCATAAAGCCCAAACATTTCAAGTTGACACTAACCTATTCCAACAATCTATTGAATTGGTAAAACGACCCCAGAATATGGGTGGGAATGGAACAATCACAGGTCAGGTTAGGAGTGTCAATAGATTTGGAGACAGTATTACGCTTAATAATATCCCTGTTTATCTGTATACTAAAAGTGATGATTTAGTTGCATCGGCTTTTACTGATAACAATGGCAACTATGAACTCTCAAATCTCCTTTATGACAACTATTATCTCTTTCCAGATGTAACGGGTCTTATATCACAACGAGCATCTGTTACTGTCTCAGAACAGATTCAAGTCTTGAGTAACCAGAACTTTACAATAACACCTGATGGAGTTGTATATGCTATCATGGAACTCCCGGATTATATAGAATCTCTTAGCGATATCTATCCTAACCCGGTTAGTAAAGATCTGAAGATAAGAATATCTTTACGACAAGATGCCGAATTTGTATTGAACATCGTTGACCTAACAGGCAGAATCTTAGCAGAAAAGAGCATCGAATTGCCCGAAGGAGAGCAGATAATTGAGGTTAATATAGCTACGTTAAAAGCCGGATGTTATCTATTACATTTAAGTGACAAGGAAGGAAATATTATTAGCCGGCGCTTCCTTAAAATCTAATAGATTTCAAATTGATCAACCCGTTAAACATTAGAAAGCCTTTATAATACTATAAAGGCTTTCGTGCTATAAAGTAGAAATCTAAAGCATTCTCATCAGCCTCTTTTAAAAAGAAGCTCGCTTGTGATACCGACTCAATAAAATTCCGATTACTTTTCATTAGTCTTTTCCTATTGAATGTATTTAAAACATCAAACGGAATCTTTAAAAGCCAAGCAGGCAGTCTATGCTCTAAATCAAGAGGGTCAAACCGCCTGATACGTTGAATAGCCTCCTTGTTTGCCTTGTAATATTCATTAACTTCCTTATCGCCATAGATTCCAAATGAGTTGATAATCTCAAATCGAGAAGAAAGAAGGCTTTTAAATTGGGTGAGCGTATACTCACGAACATGATATGGATTTCTTGCAAGTGTAGTCTCGATATTTGGGGTAGAGACAAAGAAAAGCCCGCCAGGTTTTAAGACTCGCATTATCTCATCAAGAAAAAGATCATCACGGTTTATGTGTTCTATTACCTGAAAAGAGATCACAAAATCAAACGAGCTATCATGAATACCTCTTAATGGAGGCACAACCATTTGTTTAAAACAGATATTAGGACTCTGTTTGAGCATTATCTCATACGGTTTGAACTTATCAACTATTACAAGATGGGTTACATGTTGCGCTAACATTCCGGTTGCATAGGCAGTCCCGGAACCAATTTCAAGTAGATCGCCTGAGATTCGCTTGGCTGTTTCATTGTAAACTTTTAAGGAACGTTGCAATACATAGCTATCTATTACGTCAATGGTTACACGTTCACCTGTATGCTTAGACTCATTTTGTCTAGCCCTAGTGGAATAAGCTTGTTTAAGTTTCATCTTTAAGTTAGTATTACCGGATTTTTATGATATTTAATCCGGGTAAGCAACGGATACCAGTCTAAATAATACTGAGTAATCTATTAATATTTCAACCATCTTGATAATCACCGGAATCACAGATTCCTCAAATATTCGTTGAAATAAATGGCACTAGACTGATGAAATACAACCAAATAGATTACCATTCAGCTTACATAGAATCAAGATCCAAGATTGCTTTTGTAAATTGTAAATTGTTTTCGGAGCAAAATTTCAGAACCTATAGTTAATCCTGCCATTTTTATTAAGCAGAAAAATATAGTTCATAAAACAGAATAGACAACAGGTCATTGTAGGTTAGCCTACGATAAAGAAAACTCTCATTTTCCGGCCAGGTTGCATTTTGAGAGAAAAAAAAACCGACAATCCTCTTATATCGCTTTCTTAGTCTATGCTATAAAAGTGTTGCTAATAAGTAAAATCACACATTTTTAGATGCTTATAACACCCCTTCTGAACATTAAAAATTAACTAGCCATTTTTTTTTGTCTTTATCAAGACATGACGCAACTTTGAATTATTGGCGTGTTTTACACTATGTGTTTAGGCAGTCTCAACAGAATTGTTCATTAACAAATTGTCTAATAAAATTTTTAACGTCATGCGAAGTAAGATTACATTATTTGTTTTACTGCTCTTAACCAGTGTCGGAGCAATGTCTCAACAGACTGTTACAGTCTTGGGGCATCTAATCAACAGCCAGAGCAACTCTCCTATCGCTAATCATCAGGTTCAGATCTTTACTGATTCATTAGCTGGAAACTTCTTTTACTCTAACAGTGTTCAAACCAACCCGAATGGACATTATGAGGATCATATTGTATTACCGGCTGGTGTAATGCAAGGTATGGTCAATGTATCAACAGAGGATTGCAATGGTGCAATGGTCATGCAAAGTCATCCTTTCGGCCCGGGAAATATGACTGTTGAAGCCAACTTTGAGCTTTGCACAGACACCATTCCTATGGGCTGTCAAGCAAATTTCTTCTTTGAGCCTTCAATGGGAAACCCGATGGAAATTCATTTCCATGATGCCTCCTTCCCCAATCCAATTAACTGGAGCTGGAGTTTCGGAGATGGCACTTCAGGAACCGGAGCAAATGTGAGTCATCTCTTTACCCAACCCGGAACATTCAATGTTCTACTAACCATCACTACTGCCTCCGGTTGTACATCAACAACCACTATACCTGTAACCGTTGGTTATAACGCCGGCTGTCAGGCTTTCTTCGTTTTCCATCCTGCAAACCAACCAGGGGCTTTCCAATTTGAAAACATGTCACAGGGAAATCCCGGCACATTCTATTGGAACTTTGGCGATGGCAGCTCTTCTCCGGAACCAAACCCCATGCACATCTTCCCCGCTCCCGGTCTCTACTCTGTAAGCCTTACCATATCCTCTCAAGATAGTACATGTTGGGATACCTATACTACTCAACTGTTCTCAGGAGACACTCTCTCAGGATGCTACGCAAACTTTAGCTATTATTCTATAGACAGCACAGGATCAACCTCCTCTTATCAGTTTATCAACCAATCATCTGCCTCTGCAGCAACCTTCAATTGGTCATTTGGTGATGGAACAACAAGCTACGAAGAGAATCCTATACATCAATATGCCCAACAGGGAACTTATCATGTTTTCTTAACTATCACTACTGCTGACAGTGCTTGTACGGCTACTGAGATGCATGAGATCCATGTTGGAACGCCTCAACCTGATTGCCATGCTATGTTCCACTATTTCCCTGCAGATAGTTTAACTGGCGGACTGAATATCCAGTTTATTGATGTCTCTCATGGAAACCCTCAAAACTGGGCTTGGTCTTTCGGAGATGGCTCTACAAGCAATGATCAGAACCCAATTCACACTTACCAGCAATCCGGTATCTACAATGTATGTCTGACTATTGATAACCCGGCTATAAACTGTGTAGATACAATCTGCTATGAGGTTTGGGTCAACACTATTCCTACTGGCTGTGAAAATGAAATTGAATATCATTTTGAACCTAATGCGTTTGGTACAGTACACTTTGAAGGTCATCTTAACCCCAATGTTCCGGCTGATTATTTATGGAGCTTTGGTGATGGATCAGTTGGTGGTGGCAAACATGTAACCCATCAGTTTGCTGGTGTTGGCACTTATATTGTCTCTTTAACAACTGTAACTAACTTAGGATGTATTGACACATCAAGTCTGGTTATAACAGTTACCAGCGATACTCTTTTCAATCAAACTATTCAAGGTACAGTTTATGCCGGAGCTTCCCATCCTGAGCTGGGTATCGTAATGCTGATGCCATTAAATTGCATCTGGAACTACACTGCTCAGATTGCCATGATTGCCTCAATGGGAGGTTATTATTTCAATAACGTACCCCAAGGTGACTATCACATTCTTGCAATTCCATTTAGCATCAATGGCGATTCAACATTATGGATGCCTACCTACTACGGCGATGTATTCTTCTGGCAACAGGCAACAGTTGTTTCGTTAGGTACCGCTCTCCCCTCTTATGATATACATCTCGTTGCAGGAAGTGGTGGAATCCCGGGATTAGGTCTGATTAACGGAAATATCATTGCCAATGGCCTAAAGAGTAGCATGGTTGGAGTTCCTGTTATGCTTATGAACACCAGCAACCAACCAATTGAAATGCGTAGAAGTAATAGCCAGGGAAGCTTTGACTTTAGCGATCTTGATTATGGAACCTATATCATCTGGCCAGAGGTTCACGGAGTAACAACTCAACCATCAACACTCATTCTGTCAGAAGATAGCCCAACGGCTCAAATCACGCTAAAACTTGATGGAACATCTATTAGCGGCATTGGCGATAACATCGGAAGTTTGAGCTCAGTCTCTCAGGTTTATCCTAATCCTGTTCAAAAAGATGCAGCTATCGAGTTCACTGCTATTAATCCTATTAGCTTGAAGATAGCTCTCATAAATAGTACTGGTCAGGTAGTTTATCAACAGGTTTCAGCAATTTCAGGATCTGAAAAGATCACGCTTGATGCTGCTAACTTACCCGCCGGCTATTACACTCTTCGTGTAGAAACCGAAGAAGGAAAAGTAATACAACGCAAGTTTATAAAAGTGCGTTAGTCTTGTTTTATTTGGTTCTCAGAAGACCCCCCAACGGTAGTTGACGGGGTCTTTTTTTTTAACTACCCCCTTTAGCCTTCTGATAGCAAGCTCTACACAGAGGAACATAGCTATCAGTCTCACCCAACAACACAAGTTTATCACTATCCGCCGTGCGGAAACTATACTGTGCCAGGTTTCCACATCCCATACAAATGGCATGAACCTTAGTTACATATTCTGCTATCCCCAGAAGCCTGGGCATCGGACCAAATGGTTTTCCAAGGTAATCCATATCCAGACCGGCAACAATAACTCTAATTCCTGAATCAGCAAGCCTATTAACCACTACCGGAAGATCATCATCAAAGAACTGTGCCTCATCAATGCCAATTACATCAACATCAGAAGCCATCAATAAAATCTGATTGGCACTCTCAACCGGTGTAGAATTAATAGCGTTGGAGTTATGAGAAACCACCTGTGACTCATCGTAACGAGTATCTATAGCTGGTTTAAAAATTTCAACACGTTGCTTTGCTATTCTCGCCCTATTGAGCCTACGTATAAGTTCCTCTGTCTTACCCGAAAACATTGATCCACATATAACCTCAATCCATCCCGTGCGATCATTAATTGAGCGTCTATTTTCAAGAAACATGTGTTCTTTATCTTGATGTTTGTAATTTTATAAACAATTTGTGCTTGGTGCAAACCTAATTAAATTAGCTTAATAGCACAACATAATTAATATTTCGGCATTCTTATTACTGAAACACATTGGATTAAAGAACTCAGAGAGATGAATAAAAGTGATATCGTTGACCAACTCATAGAACTGACTGATCTTATTCAGCACCAGACTAACTCATTAGCATCTTACCAATCAAGAATACCCCAGATTGAGATAGATATTACCATGTCAAACATAAGAAAATGCTATGAGTATTTTCACAAACTTAATCTTGTAAACCAGAGTTCTGTCTTGCAAAATCATCTTAAAAGCTCTTTAGAAACAATCCAAAATGAGCCCTCGCCTGCCAGCTCTTTCTCAAATTATGAACCACCATTCGCCTTCATCGAAAAACAACAGGAACCTGAAATAACCACCTCCGCACAAGAAAGTGAAACTCATGCTATTGAGCCCATCACTGAGTCAGTCAATCAACCAATGATTATTCAAGACGAGCCCCACTTTAACCCAATCCCCGTCAAAGAAGTAATAACAACGGAACAACCTATCTTTGAGAAAACCGTAGAAAATACCCCAACCCCGACTTCAACCGAAGTATTTGCTTACGCGGAACCTAAAGCCGTGACGCCGGAACCAATTCTTCCAGTTTCTTCGCCAGCTATAGAACCTAAAGTAGAGAACGAAAAGCCCCTCTTTACAGCTGAGACGGTTATAATACCAGAGCCAGTTTTTGTTGAGGCTCCAAAACCTGCTAATAACAATACTAACACGATCATCACAGGTGATCTCTTTGCTGACTCCACTCCTACCATAGGTGAATCCATAAAACCTGACAGACCCTCTCTTGCTGAAAAATTCCAAGACACCACCGAATTAAAGACTCTTGAGAAAAAAATCAGTAAAAAACCATTAAAAGACATCAAAGAGGCCATTGGAATAAACGATAAGTTCTTGCTTATTAACGAGCTATTTAAAGGCAATCAGCATCACTATAATCAAGCTTTACAGTTTTTCAATATGGCAGATGGATACGATGAAGCCAATGGTATGTTTACTCGCATGAAATCAGAATTAGGATGGAAGGAAGATGCTAAAGCTACTCAGATCCTTGCTGATCTTATTCAGAGGCGCCATCCTGAGATTTAATATCTCTGGTAAGTTCACTTTTAGATACTAAATTGAACAACCACGGGGCAATAGGAGCTACTGGCTTACACACTACTGACTCATGGTGGATTTTACCACTATCCCAATTTTTAGGTGCAAGACTACTAATAATAAATATTAGAGTACTAACTAAAAGAGCCCCCTTCAAAACTCCAAAAGCTGCTCCCGCCAACCGATTCACCATATCCAGTGAGGCCATCTCAGCAATCTTACTCAAGAGACCTCCCAGTAAGCTTATGCCAATAACTACTCCTAAAAATGTTACTGCAAAAGCAGCTGGACCAAGTAACTCCCCCTTTATTTCAAAATTGTCTTTTAAAAGATCGCGGGCAAACCCGCTAAAAAACCATGCAACATATATTCCAGCTATCAAAGCCACCAGTGACGCAAGTGAGGCAAGAAAACCCTTTGTAAAACCCTTATACGCTCCCCAGGCAATTAATGCCAGGGCAACTATATCATAGACGTTCATAGGCTCTTTTTAAGTCTTTTAGTCAATTCTGTCGAAAAGATAAACTCATTTAATTCAACATTAGTGGTTTTTAAAACCTGTTCATTATCACCTTCCCACCACAATTCACCTTTATATATGAAACAAATCTGCTGACCGATCTCCAAAACAGAGTTCATGTCATGGGTATTGATAACGGTGGTTATATTAAACTCTCTGGTAATCTCAGAGATCAGGTTATCTATCAGAGTAGAGGTCTGAGGATCTAATCCTGAGTTTGGCTCATCACAAAAAAGATATTTTGGATTGTTAGAGATCGCACGAGCAATGGCAACCCTCTTAATCATACCGCCACTCAACTCAGATGGCCTCAGCTTTCCGGCATGTGACAGATTAACTCTATCCAAACAAAACTCAACACGCTTCATCTTCTGGGCACGACTGAGGTTCGTGTACATATTCAATGGGAACATCACATTGTCAATGACGTTAAGAGAGTCAAAGAGTGCTCCTCCTTGAAATAACATGCCTAGCTCCTGCCTTATGCTTTGTCTTTGTCTTATTGACATTGCTGAGAAGTCTCTCCCATTATACAAAACCTGCCCTTTATCTACCTCATGCAGACCTACAAGGCATTTCATTAAAACGGTCTTACCGGATCCGCTCTGACCAATGATTAGATTCGTAACACCCGGCTTAAAGGCAATTGAGACATTCTTTAACACATCACGATCGCCAAATCTCTTAACTATATTCTTTCCTTCGATCATGTTAACAGTAGTTGGGTTAGAATAAGGTTAAAAAGAATGATCATGATTGAGCTTTGAACCACTGCCCTTGTACTGGCATGGCCTACCTCTAATGCCCCCCCTTTAATATAGTACCCTTGAAATCCACTTACGCTTGCAATAATAAAAGCAAAAACTATCGTCTTTATCATTGCGTAATATACGGTAAACCCATCAAAGGAGAAGCGAAGTCCTGTCACATAATCAGTTGGGGTATACAACGAAGTAAACAGTGCAACCAGATACCCCCCAAGAAGAGACATCAGGATACTCAGCATGATCAAAACCGGATTAAAAAGTATACTGGCAATAATCTTAGGAAAGATCAAGAAATTAGCCGAGTTAACACCCATAACCTCAAGGGCATCTATCTGTTCAGTAACCCGCATTGTACCTATCTCTGATGCTATTCTGGAACCCACCTTCCCTGCCAGAATCAAACTGATAATTGTAGGGGCAAACTCTAAGATCACGGATTGTCTTGCGGTGAATCCAACCATACTCACCGGAATCAATGGACTATCGATATTATATGCCGTCTGAATTGTCACAACCATTCCCATAAAGACCGATATTATTGCTACAATACCCGCCGAATCAAGTCCAAGATTGTTTATCTCGGTCACAAGCTGTTTCCTGAACACCGGGCCTTTGGGCGGCCTTATCAAAGCCTTTTGCATGAGTAAAACATACTGCCCGATATGCGAAATCGTTTTTGTCATCAATATTCTACTTACTTGCTCTTGTTATTTCGACCAAAATTACATCAAATAATGGCTACTTAAAGCCATTCATCTTAATGCTCATAAGATAAGATTGTTTAAAGAGTGAGATTACCCATCAACCAGACTGGCTTTTCTAACTATCACAATAAAACAAGGAAATTACCATTTATCAATAACAACCTTCCCGGTAAACCTTGATAGACCGCCACTCCTGGGAATGAAAGTAACGATTGCCAATCCACTGAAACTATCCATAGGATCCCAGACAAACCACTCCTCCCCTTTGTTGATTTCTGAACTTAACAGTAGCATCCCTGAAGCCGAGAATACCTTTAGCGTTCCTTGAATCCCGGGTAACTCAATCCTAACTTTATCATTAGCCGGATTGGGATAGATATTCAGCCGACCATTACCTAGTGGTGATAATATAGCAGCTCCGGGCTTCTTTATAGCCATAACGTATTCACCCGGAATTAAATTCGTAGTCTTTAAAGAACCGGCAAGCCAATTCCCCATTCTCGTAGTAGGTACCCTTACCCACTCATCTAAAACACTCTTACGATACATGAGAATTAGAGTATCTTCCTGGTTTACAATAATGCTATCATCTAATCCGTTTGATTTAGTATAGAAAAATCTACCTGTTAGCGTGCTCCCGTCAGAAATGGAACCCTGTACAATCCACGATCTCTGCTTAGACAGAACATATCCGGGATGAGCTGTCTTAAACCCATCAGGAGCAACCATAAGCATATCGGCATGAAGGTTGGCTGTAGCGGAGGCACTTTCACCTTTAATAGCAAGACTCATATTGGCCGGAGAGACTTCAGAAGTTCCATTTATTGCATAATCTGCACAAAAACGATTCATTAAGACCAGATAATCAGGATCAACATACACGGCAATGGGATTAAAAGGCAGTGTTAACTCAAGAAAAGCATTCTGACCATAAACAAACAGGGAGGTATCAGCCTGTTCACCTGAACCACCAATAAACCTCAGAGGAATTCTGTTTGCCGGGAAGAGCGATGGCGCACCCCAGACCTGCTGCCTGATAAAACACTTCGTTATAAAACTACCTGAATTCTCTGAAACGATCAACGAGTCTACACGATATGCGGGCATTCCACCATTGTAGACATAGCCTTCAAAGAAACCATTAAGATCAATCCCGCTACCTTGGGAAAGAGCAAAACAGAACTCATGTGAATCACGTGACGACCATCCATAGTTCTTAAAATAGTATTTCAAAGCATTGAAGAATTTCTCATCTCCCAAAAAGGTTCTTAAGGTATGAGCAACCATGCCACCACGTTTATAAGCAGAAGTGCCATAGGTTAACGACCATGGCAATGCATTAAGAGCAATATAACCCCCATCCTCTTTAGCCGCCTTTGTCACCACTGTTGCATAAGTACTCTTAATTTCCGATAAATAGGTGGCTCTTCCATACAAAGCCTCCGAAGCATACATCTGAGAGAAGGTGGCCCATCCTTCATTTAACCACATATCTTCTTGCGAGGCGCAAGTTATCATGTTCCCAAACCACATGTGAGATAACTCATGCGACATAAGGGTTTCATGAACATCCTTTGCGGATTTCCCAAAATTCCCCAAAGCGATATTACCTGCATGCTCCATCGCACCGGTTGTGGTACTGGCATATCCTATTCTGTTAAACGGATAAGCTCCATAAGCCTTTTCAAATGCCATTACAAACTCATCAAGCCTCGAAAAATAATTAGCGACGTACGCTGAATCACTTTTTAAAGCATATATACCCACAGGTATGTCTCTTTCAATTCCATGATATGTGTGCCAATAATCCTTGTAATCAGCCACAGCAACCGAGGCCAGATAGGCTACTATTGGTTTATCCATGTACCAATTCCAAAGAATGGCTGTATCGCTGAGGTTCTCTTGTGATTCTAAAACACCTCCACAGGTTGCCTTCTGATTTGGCCCAGTATAAACATGATAGGTATAGGTTGCCCTATCAGTAAAATTATCGATACACGGAAACCATGATCTCCCAAAATTATGAGGAGCAGCATCAAACGCTATTCCAAGATTATAGGAAATATTAGCATCAAAATGAAAACCACCCCACTTGGAAGGCTCAAGCTCTGGAGTTCCGCTGTACCAAATCGTAAGATGGTACTCTTGCATTAACTCTAATTGTTTGGGTAAAGCTAATCTGAAAGAACTACCTATGCGTCGCATGCCAGATACTCTAACGCCATCAAGCCACGCCGAATCAATATTTAAAGCTAAAAGATGGATATCAACAGAATCTACAACCACCTCACTCGTGGTAAAATCCATCTTTGAAATACCCTTCAGAATCTTCTTCTCAGGATGAATCAAATCAATAGTTAGATCGTAATGACTAACATCAAGAGTTGATATTAACTGAGCCTGTATGAAGTTAGTCGAAAGGAATAGTCCTATAAGAAATATTAAATTTATCCTCGGTTTCATGGAAATTAGGGAGATTGATTTACGCAAAAGTAAGCAGAAAGT
>JAJTBW010000285.1 GCA_021286705.1 Sphingobacteriia bacterium | reverse complement strand
GGGGGGGGGGGGGGTAAATAGACCAATTAGACAACCACCATCATAAAGCAACTGTCTCAAGGCTTTACTTGCTTTATAAACCAAAGTGACTAACTGTTTAAATGGTTTTGGCATATTCATCTATTTCTCTCAGTGAAATCCAAATGTAATATATTTTTTAAAAAAAGAGCATTTTAACAAAAAATATTTCTCACGATTTTACAAAATAGGTTGCTATTGCCTTGAGAACAGAGCAAAAGTCAACACTCTTAAAATAGAAACCAATCGAATAAACAATTCATAAGGTCATCCATCTCCAAGTCTCATAGTCTCATAGTCACAAAGTCTCTCCTACCCTTCTTCAATTATGCTTTATCGGCTTCGGCTCCGGAGTGCTTCCGGGGATGATACTTAGAACCACCTCATCAGTGCCGGTACATCCATTAGGCGAGGTAACGGTTACCGAGTAGGTGCCTGTATTGGTTACGGTAATTGTTGGAGTGGTCTCTCCTGTACTCCAGAGGTAAGTCCACTGCGGATTAAAGCCTGCATTAAGAATCACCGGTTGATCCTGACAGACCATTCTATCGGGACCAAGATTTGGCATTGGTTGAGGTTCAATAGTGAGGTTAAGAGCAGCTGTATCGTAGCGCATATCTACATGCCTAACGATCATCTTAACGGTATAGATCCCAGGGGCATTAAAGATGTGTTCAGGAGTACTATCATTCGAGAAGTTTGCCAAGCCACTGGATGGATCTCCAAAGTCCCACCACAAAGAATCCGGGGGAGGCCAGGTGTTAGGCTCAAAACAAATCGAAGCTCCCTGACAAAAACCAGAGTGATGAATATAGGCAAAGTAGCGTTGAAGTATTTGAGGGAAACCGCCGCCACTACCTTTACCATGAAGGTCAATCACACTCGGTTCAAAACCGCATGACATTCCAGATAACTCAGGTTGACGAATTATTCCAATGGAATCATTCCACCCCCCCACCATTGGTTCATCATACTCTGACTTATATATCTTCCCATCTTTCCCCAAAGAAAGAGCTCCAAAATAATTACCCTTCTTCATTATCGCAATTTTTGAATTTGCAAACAAAGTAGAATCTGCTATTGAGGAATCAAATTGATAAAGAGAATATTCATAGGTATGATATCCAGATTCCCACCGTGAAACATACAGCTTATTTCCACTCCATGAAAAGCAGAGATGCATTTCTATTCCAGCACCTTCAGCGAAATCATAAGTAAAGAGAGGTGTAACCTGACCTGTAGAGGCATCAAAATCACAATACTCTAATACACGTTTTCCAAACTGCCCTATCAGTTTTGTCCCTTCTTCATTCATAGCTAATTTATAACCCTTACCAATTATCGAAAACGACACACTACTATAGCTTATAACAGGTTCATGAATTCCATCCTTATCAACCAAAAAAGCTAAATACCGATTAGCTGCCATAGTTCTTCTTCCTTGAGATATTAACCAAAAATCCCTCTTATTTTCGTGTCTTATTCCCATAATTCCATGCTCTATCTCTTCTCCCCCTGATACGGGAATATTCTTCTGTCCAACAACAATCCCACCCAATCCATCATCAAGTCGCATATCAACTATGCTATAATACAAACCCCAATTCCCACTCCATGGATCTCCTTCAATTGTAAATAAGTAGTAGCGAAACTCGTCGCCTACCATAGAAGCAGCACATACTGGAGAAAGAAAAGTACCCGTCAAACAAAACAACCCATTCCCATTTTGCATAAGACTATGATTTCTATTGTATACACTCTCCCCATTAGAATAAAAAAGAAGCTGCCCTGAAGAATCAGATATCACGGCCATACTACCAGCACTCCCACTTCCAGTATTTAGAAATACAGAAGGTGGACTAGACACAAAATTTAAACCGACATTTCCTCCAAAAACCCAATTATTCCACTCCCCTTGTGCGAATGAATTATCAAGTAAACACGTTAAAAATAGCAGAATCGAAAGTATTCTAATCATAATAACTCTATTGAAAAGAAGACTGAAGAGAAACAAATAAGTATTTCAGATAAAAATAGAAATAAAAACTTAGTGCAAATAGTGTATTGTACTATATCCTTTATAAGTTGATATCATATTAGCGCTTTTACAATCTGAATATAACAAGACACTTATTTTATCCTTTAGTCTTCCTTATTATTCAACTCTGTAAACTAAAATCGACTCTTCACGGGTTTTGCCGATGTTGTTATCTCATCATAACTCATAAATTCGGATGCACCTGGCGCAAGATTGGGTGTAGTAGTACCAGCAACAACAACTCCTACCTGTATTTTGCAATACTCTTTTGGAGAAGGGTTTACAATAGGAATAACAAATTGAGTGTAAGTATAATCAATTAGAACAAACGATCCTTCGACTCCAAAACAATGACTAGGCTTGATACAACTAGGTCCGGCAATCCTATTATTATTGTTATCAACAACCTGGATATAAATATCATAAAGAGCGGTGGTTTCAGGTCCACTGATATCTACATTCAATACAGGGTATTGGGCATAAGACACCTGCATTGTAGCAATGAAAGCTACAAAAAAAACAAAAACTAACTTCTTCATAATAATTGGATAAATTAAATATTTAAATTCTTAAAACTGTTAAATAAAACCTCTTTAACTGTTGTCTATGAAACTTTTGTAAAATAGCCTTAATACCTACGGTTGTGATTGATTTTATGTTGGCTATATACGAATCAATACCTACACAACAAGATGGTTAAATCGGTTTGGTTTGGTTTCGCAACTCACCAAGGATGAAGCCGCCACAAAAGAAGTGTTTTAATCGTTTGATCGG
>JAJTBW010000075.1 GCA_021286705.1 Sphingobacteriia bacterium | reverse complement strand
GTAAGATGTGTTGTGATCAGCCTGTAAGTAGCTTTTGTTAGGCCTATACTCCAGATGGTCGGTGATGGCAATTACATCTAGACCCTCTTGCCAAGCCTCAAGGATTCTGAGTGTTGGCCAGACCTCGCCATCAGAGAAGATAGTATGACTATGAAAGTCACCGGTCAATGTGATAAAGCCCGGGATGTTAGGGATTTGTAGATTAGTCCTTTGGCTATCATTCCCGTTTGATAGTTGGGTGTTATTCGGGTTATATTGTGCGTTAACTAATGAGTAGATTCCAAAGAAAAAGAGGATGGTGATATACTTTTTCATGCCTTCTGTCGGGGTTGATTTTTGAGGGTTTAAAGTTATGAAATGAAGCTTATCTTAAATTAAAAAGGTACTAAATCATTAGCACCTTTATGTGAATTTCAAATCTATTAGTTTAATCTGTCTCCTTTACTACCTTCGTTTAGAATCTGGTAGAAAGATTTCAGGGTTCTTCCTCTCAGTGAATTTTGTGCATCTGAGGGCTGCTTCTTTCATAGGCCCCTGTTTTATTGACTTTGCTTCCATTGGGCAGTATTTAATACAGGCGCAGCATAAAGTACATCTGTTAATGTCAATAGAAGCACTATCTGATTTATTGATGGCTCCAGTTGGGCAATTATCTATACAAAGGCCACAGTTTGTACATCTGTCATTGCGATCAATAAAATCGAGATGCCATAAATCGGTTACCCCTCCATAGGGTCTTACGCCTGGTAGATCTATTGATGGGATCTCATTGGAGTGATCGAAAGAATCAATTAGATTATCGAGGAGGTTCCCAAAATAATAAGCTTGTTTTAGATCAGTTTGATCTGGCCGTCCTACTGAGCTTGGGAACTCTTTGCTTGAGAATGAGTGTTCTCCAATGAAAGCCGCTGCTCCGATTACTCTACAGCCACAACTAGTCAAAATATCTGATAGTTCTAGTAAGGCATTTTCATAGGCTCGATTTCCGTAAACGACCACTGCAATCGTTGGTGTTTCGTTTGCTGTGAATTCCTTAAACCAATCGGACAAAAGCAGGGGGATTCTCCCCATGTAAACTGGAACGGCAATGACCAGAAGGTCCTCTTTTTTGGACTGGAATGTATGTTGACGTGCATCAGGTAACGTTAGGTCTATCCGGTTTAAGTTTCGGTTGTTAAAACCATTGCCAATTGCCTCGATAATGCGCTTGGTAGTCCCTGTTGGGGAGAAAAAAATCAGATTAATGTTTTCGCAATACATGCTGGTGATTTTTTATTGTGGTTATTTCTGATTGAATTGTGTTTGTGTAATACCAGTCAGTAAATGACCGACTTTTTGTTACATTATCCACGATATTTCCGGCAAAGGTATTGGCTCCATTTGCTGCGAAATAGTACAAATACGACAACTAAACCAGCTCTCCAATATGCAGTATAGAATCTTTGGTTTTAAGGAATGACTTTGGTGAAGTCCCGGTGAATCTCTTAAACTCTCTTATAAAATGGGTCTGGTCGAAGTAATCATAATCATAGGCGACATCAGATAGCTTACTTTGTTCTGTTTGTAGTACTTGATTCATGCTTCCGTGAAATCGGCGGAGCGTATTGTAAGTGCTTGCAGGCAGACCGATATACTTTAGATAGAGTCGTTCCAGTTGCCGCAAACTAAGATTATTTGACCTACAAAACTCATTTAGGTTAATTGGTTTGCCATTTGAGGCAGTCAGGAAGATTTGATGGAAGTTTTCTGCTGTCTTTGATGATTCTCTGAGAGATTTTAGTAACTCTTCTTCCAGTAAGTCTAATCTGGTAGTGGTGTTAGAGGCCTCTTTTAGACGTTGATTTATTTCAAGAAAATTGCTAAGTCCTATGTCGGTAACACCGAGGATGTGGTTGCTAAACTCAGACAATGGGGTTTTAAAAAAGGGGTAAACGCCATCAGGTTGAAAACAGATTCCTAAGACGTCGACCTTACCGTTCACTAGCAATTTTGTTGAAGGATGATGATTATGAAGCCCCATGAAGTATACCTCATCGAGCCTTTTTTGAAGATTGTTCCGCTTGAAATAGTGTTGGGTTTCGCTGAGGTTAAATCGGATATTGATGTTTTGCTGAGGAATCAGGCTTACGTTTAGATCGATATAGTCAATGGTCAATGTCCAAAAGAACTTGATGTACTTTCTAAGGATCGGGTTCACGACCGGATGACGTGTGATCTCATTATTCATCCTAATGATTACTTAGTGCAAATGTATGTAAAAGACCTTGTTTCTTATGGTTTTACTGTGCTTTCTGTTTGAAATTATTATGGTTTATCTTAAATGAAGGCTTATCTTCTTCTTCGTTTTTATAATTATTGGATATTTGCATTCAAATAACAAATCCAATGAAAACCGCATTGTTGCTTATTGATATTCAGACTGATTATTTTGAGAGTGGAGCTATGCCGCTTGTCGGTGCCAATGAGGCAGCTGCAAATGCGAGAATGATTCTTAATAGGTTTAGAGAGGAGCAGTTACCTGTGATTTTTATAAAACACATCGCCGCAAGAAGCAATGCATCCTTTTTTCTGCCTGATACCCCGGGGGGGGAAATCAGCGATATTATTAAACCGATGAGCCATGAGAAGATAGTTGTTAAACATTTTCCTAATAGCTTTCGGGATACGGATCTTCTAAGCCACTTGCAATCAGCGGGCATTACAAGGTTGGTGGTGTGTGGCATGATGACGCATATGTGTATTGATGCTACTGTTAGAGCTGCTAAGGATCTATCTTTTGATGTGATATTGGTTGGGGATGCTTGTGCTACACGTGATCTTCAGGTTAACAGCCTTGTTGTTGAATCTGCTAATGTCCATAATAGTTTTCTTGCAGCGTTATCATATTTCTATGCCGATCTAAGATCAACACGAGAGCTCCTTGAGGGAGCTTTATGATGTTTTAAACTTATCATAAGGATGAATCGCCACGAACCAAACTTTCTATTGTGATGAAGAATCTGACAACTGCACTTATCATTCTTATCCTGTCTTCTATGCATTGGACGTTAAATGGCCAGTCCGGTGTATTAGTCCCCTCGCCGCTTGGGCCTACTCCTAATGAGAATCAACTTCGTTGGCATGAAATGGAGTTTTATGCGTTTGTCCATTTTTCATTAAATACTTATACAGATCAATCATGGGGATACGGTAATGAGGATTTGAGTCTGTTTGATCCTGATAAGTTAGATTGTCGGCAGTGGGCCAGAATCTGTAAGGAGGCGGGTATGAAAGGGATTATTGTGACGGCCAAACATCACTGTGGTTTTTGTTTATGGCCTTCAAAGTACACTGAATATTCTGTGAAAAATACGCCATGGAAGAATGGGAAGGGCGATGTAATCAGAGAACTTTCGGATGCTTGTAGAGAGTACGGACTTAAACTCGGTATTTATCTCTCGCCGTGGGATAGAAATAGTAAGGATTATGGAAAGCCTGAGTATATCACCTATTTTCGGAATCAGTTGACGGAACTGCTAACAAATTATGGGGAGATTTTTGAGATCTGGTTTGATGGTGCGAATGGAGGTGATGGGTTTTACGGGGGGGCAAATGAGACGCGTAAAATAGATCGTACAACCTATTATGATTGGAAAAACACCTATGCATTGATTCGTAAATTGCAGCCCAAGATTGTTATCTGGAATGATGGTGGTGATAGGGGAGATCTTCGCTGGGTCGGTACTGAGGATGGATATGTTGGGGAGACGAACTGGTCACTGCTGAACTCAACAGGAGATGTGGGTTTTGAGATGCTGCACCATGGGGTAGAGAATGGTGATGCCTGGGTGCCTGCTGAGGTGAATACCTCTATCAGACCCGAGTGGTTCTATCATATGAGTGAGGATACGAAAGTTAAGTCGGTCTACGCACTTCAGGAGATTTATTACAATTCAATCGGACGAAATGGGAGTCTCCTGTTGAACTTTCCTATTATGCCTAATGGTTTAATCAATGATCGGGATGAGAAGGCAGTACTTGACTTTGCCAAGCAGATAAAGGAGTCATTTCGCACCAATCTGGCTACTGGAGCATTGGTCTCTTCATCGAATGTGAGAGGGGGAAGCGATCTCTATACTGCTGAAAAGAGTGTAGATGGGAAAAGTGAAACCTATTGGGCGACTGATGATAGTGTCAGTAAGGCATCACTTATAATCGATTTTAAGAGGCCTGTCGTCTTTAATCGCTTTATGATTCAGGAGTATATCAGATCTGGACAAAGGGTTAAGGCCTTTAGTGTTGAAGCACATATTGACGGCAGTTGGGTGGAGATTGCCAGAGGCACCACAATAGGTTATAAGCGCATTTTAAGGCATGCTGCGGTTACTTCTGATAAGCTGAGGGTTAATATCATTGATTCAAAGAGAACGCCGCTTATAAGTGAAATAGGGGTTTTTTATGCTCCGATGGTTTTGGACGTTCCTGTGATAAAGCGCAATCAGAGTGGCGAAATTACCATATCATCTCTCGATGCGGGGGCAGCTATCTATTATACAACAGATGGGAGTGAGCCAACTATTAATTCAATATTATATTCCAAGCCTTTCCCTGATGAGCGTAAGGTGGAGATTAGGGCTATTGCCTATGATTCTTTATCAGGAAAGAAGAGCTCGGTGGGGGTCACTAAATTTGATATTTGCAAGAAGAGTTGGACTATATTGGGGGTAACAGATGAGAAGGTGAAAAACATACTTGATGGAGATCCTGAGACTAGCTACTGTTTTTCTAACGAACAGAATCAACCGGTAGAGATCACAATTGATATGGGTGCCACGTATGCTGTTAGTGGTTTTAGGTATTTACCTGATCAGGGCAGGTGGCCTTGTCAGCATATTGTAAAGTACCAGTTGAGTGTTTCGATGGATAATAATAAATGGGAAAAGGTGTCAGAGGGGGAGTTTGCGAATATCAGGAATAACCCTTTATTACAAACGATATTATTTGAACAGCGTAAAACTCGCTTTTTGCGACTTAAAGCCGTTTCTAGTACATCTGAAAAATCAGATCAGGTTGGCTGTGCTGAGGTGGATGTTATTACTAGCTACTAGCTACTAGCTACTAGCTACTAGCTACTAGCCGCCAGAAGCCAGCCGCCAGCCGCCAGCCGCCAGAAGCCTCTAGCCTCTTAACACCTGACCCCTTTTCTCTTAAACCCTAATCTATTCTGTTCGGCTGCTTTCTTAATAGATTGTGCTGCGATCTGAACGGAGCATTTATTCTTTTCACCTGATACAGTCACTTTGCCAATCTTTTCTGCTGCCTCTAAAGCCTCGTTGTGCAGTGGGAGATAGTGGATGCCAACAGCTATAATAAAGCCGTTCATGCTGTACCGTGTGCGATTTGGTTGAGAATGGATGGTGTTAGTTGCTCTTTGAACCATAGCCCGGAGTTTATTGGTGTCAAATTCGCTATCAGATCTGTTTCCAAGAAGCCATTGATAACATGACCACCCGGCAGACATTCTGAGCTCCTCTCCACTTTCTATCCAACGGTCGGCTATCTCTTGCGCAAATGATGTCTCTGCTAAACTTACTGCAACTACCCAATCGGCCAACATATAGAAATAGGCTTTATTCATCCAACGCTCGAAATCATCTGGGGTCATGACGGCTGGATCGGCTACCATGCCAGCAAAGTACATGGCATCGTAATTTCCGGTTGCATAAAGTTGTTCGGCTAATAGCTGATTTCTTTTAATCTTTCTTGCCAAGGGACGCATGGCAGTTGTTGGAACACCCCAAAAGGGTTGTCTTACTCCATGTGCATCATAGATTTTCCTCATCTGGTCGGTCGCAAGTGACTCCAGTTTATTCATTACCTCTTCAAAAGTCATCTCTATAAGTGTGATTTGTTAGATGGTAGTAAAGTTAGCCTATTGGCCGGGATAATCTGGCAAGAAGACAATTGTATTCAGCTATTAGCCGGTCCCAATGAATGGTTTTACTGGTTTTCAGAAGGGTAAGAGATCATCCAGTTGATGCCAAATTGATCTGTTAGCATCCCGAAGTAGTCGCCCCAGAAAGTGTTTTCCATTGGCATCATTGGGATTCCTCCAAAACTTAGAGCAGCAAATACACGGTCTGCTTCCTCTTTGCTGTCAACGGTTAATGAAGCTGAGAAGTTGTTGCCGGCTTGAAAGTTTGGAGCCCAGTCACCACCAACATCGCTGCCCATGAGCATTGAACTGCCAATAGGTAAACCTACGTGCATGATCTTCTCCTTTTCATCTTCAGTCACCGTATGACCTGGTGTATCCGGCATGTCTTTAAATCTGCCTAAATAGGAGAATTCTCCTCCAAATACTGATTTGTAGAAGTTAAATGCTGCTTCACAATTTCCATCGAAATTGAGATAAATGTTTAATGTTGTCATGATAAAACAGGTTAATTATTGAGACAATAGTTGTTTTCGGGTAAGATCAAAAATGCATTCGGTTGATTGAACAGGTTTTGTCTATCCGTTACAAGATTAAACAGTTACCTAGTCAGATTGTTTAGAAACAATTTAAATAGATGCTGAATAGGATGGGTTTTTATGGCTCTTAGGTATAGCTTTTGGTCTTATGGTCAATCAATGTTGATTAGAGTCTCCGCAATGGAGTTTCGAAGTTTGGGATGAACCTCAACCAGATTGGCATAGGTTGTCCAATTTCTCACGACCTCGTTGATCTGTTCAATGATCTCTGGTGCCTTCCTTATACGGGTAGCATCTGCAATAGTAAGCAGGTCTTTCTTTGTTATATCTGTACGTTTTCCGTTGATACTTAAGATATGTTGACTTACCCAAGCGTGACCGGGTTGGTAGGCATGGCATATATCGTAAGCAGGAGTGAGCTCCCATTCACTGTCTTTCTTGAGTCTGAAAGAGAAATTCTTTGTATGATCATCGCAGTTGCGGGCAATCACATTAAATACCATTCTGCGGAACATCTGTTCAGCCGCAGGATAAGGAAGTTTTAGCTCACGCATGGTTTGAAAAAGCTGTTCATAGCTGAAGCTTGTTAATGCACTATAGTCAAAATGCTTCATGGCACAGAGTGTCTGAATATGATGTTTTGTAGAACCTGCTTCTCGATCAAAACGTTTAGTGATGAAATGAGCTCTGCCATTCTCCTCCAGTAGTTTAGATGGCATCATTTCGATCCCGCAGTCGGTAGCCATGTTGTAATAGGCCATCTCAACCCGACCGTAACCGACGCTTGCTCCAAGCTGAATATCACTTACCCCATCTAATTTTATCAGCCAATGCTCAAATCCTTTTGGGGCGGTTGTCTGGCCTGATCTAACCTCTCCGGTCTTTTCATTATAGGCGATGACTGCTTTGGGACGAGCACCCCCGGCTGATGTGCCTATCTTTAGGATGTCCAAGATGGCTTTTTCTTCATCTTCGTTTAGGTTGGTTGAGAATGACTCTTTCGTCTTGAGTAGTTTCTGTGAAATGTCGACTAAGCTATCTATTTCAACGGAGAAGGTACGCTTGTTCTCTTTCATGAGAATCGGTTCAAACTCAAGTGCCCCCATGCCTCTGGTGCCAATGAAACAGAGCATCTCAATAGGATTCATACTGTTTTGAGGCCTTCCTCTTTGCGCAAGCCAGGAATTGATCAGTTCATTACCATATCTGTCAGGGAGCATATCAGCCAGTAACCCCGGGAGCCCTTTGAAGGTATCAGTTGATGGGTCGATCTTTTTTCTGAGGGCAGGGAATTCAAATGTTCTTCTTGAGGAGGATATTGGCATTGTTAAAGGTGCAATATTCCAATTTTTACGAACAAATTTAGAGTCGTATTCAAATATTGCTACTCCCCGTGATTCATCCCATGCCACTGCACCAACTAACTCATCCCAAATTTTAACGTAGGCTGTGTTCATGATTACCAGTTGCTTAAGTTGCTATCTGTTTTATTTGCTCCTCTTGCACGTTGCCTTTTCTCTTTTTCAATTTTTGCCATCGCTAGCGGACTGATGGTTTTCGGGATTTCAAATACATCCATTATACTCAGAAGATCAAGGACTCTCAATACTTGAATCAAGGTAGCTAGTGTAACTGTCTCACCACGCTCCAGAAGGCTTAGCGTCGAGCGACTTATACCAGCAGCTTGAGCGAGGCTCTCTTGTGTTTTATTCTGCACTAACCTGTGATGCTTGATAAATGCCCCTATCTGTTCAGCAAGAGCTTTATCGCTCATTGAAATCCAATTAGTGTATGAATTATCAGTCATTAGTATTGAATTTTGTTGTTAATGAATGATTAGTCATACAAATATACTTTATTTAGTCAAACTGATGGCTTCTTTTTAATCACGAATCTTTAATCACGAATCTTGAATCACGAATCTTGAATCACGAATCTTGAATCACGAATCACTCAAACATGAGAGGTCTTTTTGTTTGTTATTTCTTTAAATAGAAATAGTTTTTGTAATACTGATTTTGTTGATAAAATGGCTGTCATGAGAAATGATCAGGATTGTTCCGTTATAACTGCCAATCGTTTGAATGAGAATCTCTAAACTTGATATATCCAGGTTGTTGGATGGCTCATCCAAGATGATCATGTCAGGGATTTGATTTGAGATCATTAAGCAACATAAATAAAGACGCATTCTTTCACCGCCACTTAAGTCCATGCAGTTATAGTCCCATGTTTCTTGGGGGAATAGAGCCCTGTTCAGCATGGTTTTGATCTCGCTATCGCGTAACTTGTTCGTGTTATAATCATTTGCAAGCTCCAGGATCGTTTTGGCGCAATTGATGACTTGGAATTCCTGGTCAATGTATATATAAGAGAAGTCGGCTCTCTTTATTTCTCCGATTGATGGAGATAACTCGTTAGTAATGAGTTTTATTAAAGTCGATTTTCCCGCACCATTATCACCTTTGAAATGGATTCGGTCGCCACTACGAATTTCGAATTTAAGAGGAGATGCCCAAAGGGGTTTATCAATCGAGTAACCGAAATTAATTCCATTGGCTTCTATTAGTAATTTTCCGTTATGAAGTTGAGCATCTTTAAGATCAAGCCTTAGGTTGGTTTTATTGCGCTGTTTTAGATTTAGCTCAGAAAGGTTGTCTAGTTTGCCTTCAATAATGTCAGAGTGTTTGTCGATAAGTTTCGCTGTGCTATTTTCTGAGTGGCTAGCTAATGAGTTTAAGATAATCTTTGGGATTCCCTCCTTGCTTTTGTTTTTGCTTCCCTGCGATGAGCGTTTCTCTTGGCGTTCTCTTACCTCCTGTGCTTTCTTCTTGGCCTGTCGGAGACTTGCTTTTTCTGAACTTATTTGTTGAGCAATTGATCTCTCCTCTAATTCTTTTTGTTCTTTGTAGAAGTCGTAATTGCCGCCATAGAGTTTAATACCCTTCTCTGATAATTCGTAGGTTGTATCGAGCAGATTCAGGAGGGTAATGTCATGGCTAACTATGATTAACGTTGCTTTACTGTTGATGATAAAGTCATACAATTTTGTTCTGGCTGTAAGATCAAGGTGGTTGGTAGGTTCATCCAGCAAGATTATTCGGTTGCCATGAACCATTGACGCTGCCAAATAGATCTTGCTTTTTTCTCCTCCACTTAAGGTGTCAACAGGAGTTGTAAGGTCAACAAAGTTTAACCCCCAGTGATTAAGGGCTTGCAGGCATCGTGATTCTATATCCCAATTGTTATCCAATAGGTCATAGTAGGCTTGATCGATACTTCCATGGTTTATGGCTTCAAGTGCTTCGATTTCCTTCTCAATACCGATGGCTTCTACAACAGTAAGGTTTGTCGATCCGAGTTGTTGAGGGATGTAATAGGGTTTAGATGCCCATTGGATTGAGCCGCTAGAAGGTTGTAAAACACCTGCAAGAAGTTTCAGAAGGGTGGACTTACCGGCTCCGTTGTTGCCAATAAGAGCTACTTTTCTGTTTTGTTGTACGGAAAAACTGAGATGATCTAAAAGGTTATCCTGATTGGGGTAGTGAAAAGAGATATCACTAACTATAATACTCATATATTGACAATTAATAGCAGTCTTGTTTAAGGACTAATTAAACCGAAATGAATTATTTGATAAGAGAGTGTCGGTTTAATGAAACCAACTATTAATTGTTAATTCTCATTGGAGTAATTATAAGTTTGGTGCAAAGATATTAAAAATTAGGATAGGATGTTTTGAGGTGAAAAGGTTTTGTTTAAGCTAATTCGCAAAGAAATGCTTAAGAATGTATTGTTTGGAATACTTTGTTCGTATGGTTAATTCAAGTTGTTTTAATGCTTAATTAACGTCAATATTCTAGGGTTGGTAGTCGTTTCCTTAACTTTGTTCAATAGTCATTTTCCTCTTTTCATTGCATAAATTAGTCAGATGCTTATCGTGTTTTAATTCTTGATTAGTTAATCCTGAAATTGCATTAACGTTAGATTTGGATATTGAAAGGGGGGTGGAGGCATCTTGAATTTGATAATAAATAGATCATGAGTTTTACTGAGAATATGAAGAATGAAATAGAAAAAACTAAGGGAACTGAGAATAGTAAGTCAATTTATGTCTCACCATTGCCCACTGATGAGCGTTGTCTCTCTTGTCTACGGAATTCCTATGAAAGATTGATGTCCAAGTTTGAGTTCTCAGAAGAGCAACGTCAACGTTTTCAGATACAATACAACAGGATTACTGAAGATGGCACCATTAAAATCGGACATAAGAAACAGCGGGAGCTCTCGGCTGAATTTCGTCTTGTGGCAGGTGTCGACGATCTTTATGCTGAGGAAAAAGCGATGAGTAATAGGGTGGCTCAGGGCCTTTACAATATTTGGAAACCACGTTTGGAGTCGTTTACCAGTCCTGAGTTAATATCGCTTAGATTAGCCATTGCTGGAAATATCATGGATTATGGCATTCATCAAGAGTTTGATTTAGAGAAGACGGTTAATTCAGTGATTACAGCTCAATTGGCCATTGATGATTCTGCTAAATTGCTTGAAGCTGTAAAGTGTTCTGAAAAACTGCTTGTCATTGGTGACAATGCCGGTGAGATTGTTTTTGATAAGTTAATGATTGAGACCCTTAAACATAAGTCGGTTTACTATGCAGTCAGAGGAGGGGTGGTCTTGAATGATGTAACGGAGAAGGATGCTTATGAGGTTGGAATAAACCGTATTGCAACTGTTGTATCGAATGGATATAATGCTCCTGCTACTGTTTTATCGGCTTGTAGTCAAGAATTTCTGGATCATTTTTACTCTGCTGATCTTATTATAGCAAAAGGGCAAGGGAATTTTGAATCACTCTACAGTCTGGGTGATTCCCGGATTTACCATCTATTGATGGCCAAATGTCATGTTGTCGCTGAACATCTGGATGTCCCAAAAGGATCCTATATCATTGTTCGTCAGGGATAGATGTTAATTCTATTAAGAGTAATCTGAAAGAGAGAGGCTGTCTGATCAAGTCAGACAGCCTCAAAACTAAGAACTGGATTAATCGAAAAGTAGAGCTATGGTAACACTATCTCAGTAGTATTGTCTGAAGGATTTAGATCAGTCCAAAGTGATCCTAATGCGTTTCCCAGATCAGCATTTAAAGCTTGAACTTGTATTACAGTTGCCATGTCTGTTGCGGTAGGACTTTCATCCCCATGATAGTGTGCAACGAAGGCGTTAGCAAAAGCAGGTGCCAGGGTCGGGATATACTCTGCAGGAACATTGTAAGGTGGAGACATCAACATATATCCTGCGAGGTTAACCATTCCATTTGTAAGATAACTCTTTGCATAGTCCTGAAAGGCTACTCCGTTAAGGTCGTAGTTAATGGTTGTAACAAATTCGGAGGTTATTGAAACCTTTTTACCAGTAATGGATAGCGATCTGATGGGACAAGGCCAGGTAACTGCTGATCCAGTCTCTATATCAGTCATTAAACCTGAACCAGTTTCATACTGACGGATATCCTGTGCATGATAATGTCCTGTAAATACCATATTTAAACCTGCCTCAACAAACGACTTGCTTACGCTTTCCCAGTCATCGATAACATACTCGCTGAAAAGCGTTTTTTGTCCGGTGTAATGTTCAACCATGCCATGGTGGAGCATTCCGAGAACTAGATTTCCTTTTGCTTTGGCCTTTTTTACTTGAGCAAGAGACCAGGCAAGAGTTGATGTGGTAAAAGCACCAGCTGTTTCATGAGGGTTGTATTTACAGACATCCATGACAACGATAGTAAGGCCGGCCATTGGTTCCACTACATAACTTAAAGAGTTAGGGTCGCTTTCTGTTGCGGCATCATAACCAAAGTTCTTATAGATAGTCTTGAATTGATCAGGGTTAACCTGATCTACCGCAGTGGTTGTTTCGCCGTTAAAGCTTACTGCATAGGGGTTATTTACGTCATGATTACCACAGATAACGTAAACCTTAATGCCTGCATCTTTAACTTTTTGTAGAATAGAGGCTACCTTTTCATGAGAAACTTTTTCGCCATCTTTTGTCAGGTCGCCGGCAACCAGTAGAATACTAGGTTTCTGTGCGATAATAGTATTTACCATAGATTGGGTGATAGCCACACTCTCTTTAAGCATCTTTCTGTCGGATGCAAGATAGGTTTGGAATGCGGTGCCATCGGCTATTAATAACGATGGATCCATGACATGTAGGTCAGAGATCACCATGATCTTCGCATTGAGTGTGCCTTGAGTCTGGTTGTCGTTTTTGTCATCGTCAGAACAAGCGGTCAGTGCAGCAACAAAAATAAACAGCACCGGGATTAGAAGGTTTTTAAAAGTTCTCTTCATTGTTTGATGGTTTTGCCGGCGAAATTAGAGGCTCAATATTAATCAGAGGACAAGACAGTATGAAGAGTTTGTGAAGGGGAAGGATGGCGACTTGCTAGATCTCGAAAGTGTCGAAGTCAGGAGTTGTATACAACAGTGATGGTGCATACAACTCCTCTTAGACAATTCTATGTGGGTAAAACAGAGAGCTTTTAACGATCAGTTATTTGATCTCAAAACGAACCAATACAGAAGCCTGGATAGTTATGGGTTGCATCTCCGGAGTGGGCGAATCCCATTTCATTGAGCCACCAAAATTACCATTGCCTGATGTATTCTGCATCATTACACTATTGGCCGGAAAGAATCTATCTAACATGCCTTTTTGTTCTTCAATTAGTATTGCTTTTCCTATGCTTTGACCAATCGCCTGAGTCATTGATTCTGCTTTACGTTTAGCTGCCTTCATAGCTTCGACTACTAATTGCTGTTTAACCTCCTCCATTTTGGAACTCTCCATTTTATCGAGAGAAATATTACCAATCTCAACTTTAGGCAGTTCAATAAAAAGCTTAGTTACCAGAGCCCTATCAGTCAATTCGATCATATATTTTTTTGAGATTCTATATCTTTCAGAAAAGATCTTTGTCTCAATCCTACTAATCAGGTCAACAACTTTCACATCTTTTGAAGGATCAAGTCCAAGTTCTTTCAGTACTGAAAAGAAGAGTGATTCTTGCTTTAAAAGGTACTTATCATTATTCTCATTATCCTTACCTTCAATTATAACACTTACAAAATATTGATCTGGTACTAAATCAACCTCCGCAGTACCAACTACCTCTAAATAGTTTTTTTCTGGCTGCCCTGTAATTACATTTTGGGAAAAGAGGCTCATAGAAAGCAGCATAAACACAAAAAGCAGATTTCTCTTCATGATTTCTTGATTTTATTATTACTGAAACGAAATGAACACGATTTAAGTATTCCAAGTCTAGAAGAGCAACATGCAATAGGCTCTATAACAAAAATACTACCAGTGTTAAAAGTTGAATAAATAACCACACCCCTATTCGTTACGAATAATTAATAAAGCAAAGAACATATTAGCCCGACTAATGTTATATGACAAATTAATATCCATGAAACAGACGATTTTAGGTGCGGGCGGTGCCATTGGTACAGAACTCGCAAAAGAGTTACCAACATACACCTCAGATATACGACTTGTCGGAAGAAACCCAAAAAAGATCAATCCAACGGATGAACTAATCAAAGCAGATCTTACAATCCGGGAAGATGTATTTAAAGCTATTGAAGGAAGCGATATTGTTTATTTACTGGTGGGGTTACAGTATAACACCAAGGTATGGCAACAGCAATGGCCTCCTTTGGTCCAGAATGTAATAGATGCTTGTCATCAATACAACACAAAACTGGTCTTCTTTGACAACATCTACGCTATTGGAGGATATAACATAACGCATATCACGGAGAACTCTCCTATCAGCCCCTCAAGTAAAAAAGGGGCGGTAAGAGCAGAGGTAGACCGCCTGATCATTAATGCTTTTGAGAGTGGGAAAATAGATGGCATCATAGCCCGGTCAGCCGATTTCTTCGGGGTCATGAAAAACAATAGTCTTTTAATGAATCTCGTCTATGAGAATCTTTCTAAAGGAAAGAAAGCGCAATGGTTTTGCAATGCTAAGGCAATTCACAGCATTAGTTACACCCCCGATTTAGCAAAAGGAACCGCTATATTAGGTAACACTCCTGATGCCTATAACCAGATATGGAATTTACCAACTGATCAGGCAAAGATAACGGGTGAGGAATGGATAAATCTCTTTGCTAATGAGATGGGGAAAAACAACCGTTACCAAGTACTCCCTGCTTGGGGTGTTAAAGCACTGGGACTCTTCGTCCCGACTCTTCGGGAGGTTTACGATGTCATTTATCAATATGACCGCGATTACTACTTTGACAGTTCTAAATTCAACCGTCATTTCAATTATACTCCCACCGCAAACTCAGAAGCTGTTAAAAAGACAATCTCTGCCCTCAAGGGATAAAGAGTCTGGAAGTTCATTTGATTTTATCATTTTGTGATTCCTTATAAAAACAAAAGGGGCCATCTGAAAAGATGACCCCTTTGTTTTATGACTTAGAAAGAGAGATTACTTTTTCTTTTTCTTATCCTTTTTCTCTTTCTTGTCTTTCTTATCGGCTTTCTTAGCCTTCTTAGCGTCTTTGTCTTTCTTCTCTTTCTTCTTGCCAGCTTCATCGTTCAAAGCAGCTTGAGCAGCAGCCAAACGAGCGATAGGCACGCGGAAAGGTGAGCAACTAACATAGTTAAAGCCTAAAGTATGACAGAACTCAACTGATGAAGGTTCGCCACCATGTTCACCGCAGATACCAACTTTAAGTTTCTTACGGGTTGAACGGCCTTTCTCTACGCCCATACGCATCAACTGACCAACACCTTCACGATCGAGGATCTGGAAAGGATCGTTCTTCAGGATGTTCTGCTTAACGTAGATTGGTAAGAACTTACCAGCATCGTCACGTGAGTAACCGAATGTCATCTGAGTTAAGTCGTTTGTACCAAATGAGAAGAACTCAGCTGATTCAGCGATCTGGTCAGCGACAACAGCTGCACGGGGAACCTCAATCATAGTACCAACGAGGTAATCTATATGCTCATTACGTTCAGCAAATACCTTCTCGATAGTTTCACGAACGATCTTCTCCTGAAGCTTCATTTCAGCGAGAGTACCAGTCAGAGGGATCATGATTTCAGGCTTAGCAACAATACCCTTCTTCTGAAGGTTAAGAGCTGCTTCAATGATAGCGCGAGCCTGCATTTCAGAGATCTCGGGATAGGTGTTACCTAAGCGGCAGCCACGGTGACCGAGCATTGGGTTGAACTCATGTAGAGATTCAACTTTAGCCTTAACCTCTTCAACAGTGATGCCCATCTCTTTAGCCATCTCTTTCTGGTTAGCCTCTTCGTGAGGAACAAACTCGTGCAGAGGAGGATCGAGCAGACGAACAGTTACAGGTAAACCCTGCATAGCTTCGAAGATACCTTCAAAGTCTTCACGTTGGATCGGAAGAAGCTTAGCTAAAGCAACACGACGACCAGCCTCATCATTAGCAAGGATCATCTCACGCATAGCCTTGATCTTGTCGCCACCGAAGAACATATGTTCAGTACGGCAAAGACCAATACCTTGAGCTCCAAAGCCACGAGCAACCTGTGCATCATGAGGAGTATCAGCATTGGTACGAACCAACATGACAGAATGTTTATCAGCTAATTTCATCAGTGAACCGAAGTCACCGCTTAATTCTGGCTCACGAGTTTCGATCTTACCATCATATACTTCACCGGTTGAACCGTTCAAGGAGATCCAATCACCTTCAACATAGGTCTTGTCACCGGCAACCATTGTTTTCTTCTTATAATCAATCTTAATGCTTCCAGCACCTGAAACGCAGCATTTACCCATACCACGGGCAACAACAGCAGCGTGTGAAGTCATACCGCCACGAGCAGTTAAGATACCTTCTGCAACGTTCATACCGCGTAGATCCTCAGGTGAGGTCTCGATACGGACGAGGATAACTTTTTTACCTTGTTCAGCCCAAACTTCAGCATCTTCAGCCTGGAAGACGATCTGGCCAGTAGCAGCACCCGGTGAAGCAGGAAGACCCTTAGAAACGATCTTTGCACCTTTAATACCGGCAGCTGAGAATACTGGATGAAGAAGTTCATCAAGTTTGTTAGGCTCAACACGCTTTAGAGCAGTTGCTTCATCGATCATGCCTTCTTTCAGCATATCCATAGCAATCTTCACCTGAGCGGCACCTGTACGCTTACCATTACGGGTTTGGAGCATCCAAAGTTTTCCATCCTGAATAGTGAACTCGATATCCTGCATGTCACGGAAATAATCTTCCAGTTTCTGCTGAATCTGATCAAGTTCTTTATAGATAGCAGGCATTACCTCTTCTAAAGAAGGATAATTTGTAGCACGATCTTCTTCTGTCTTCTGAGCTAAAACAGCCCAACGACGTGAACCCTCGATGGTGATCTGTTGAGGAGTACGAATACCGGCAACAACGTCTTCACCTTGAGCATTAATCAGGTATTCACCGTTGAAGATATCTTCTCCGGTTGCAGCGTCACGAGTAAAAGCAACACCGGTACCAGAGTTTTCACCCATGTTACCATAAACCATTGCCTGAACGTTAACAGCTGTACCCCACTCATCAGGAATATTATTCAACTTACGATAAAGAATAGCACGGTCGTTCATCCATGAGTTGAATACGGCCATAACTGAACCCCAAAGCTGCTCATAAGGATCGCTTGGGAAGTCCTTACCTGTTCTCTCTTTAACTGCAGATTTGAAACGCTTAACCAGTTCCTTCAGGTCGTCAGTTGTCAACTGGGTATCCAGTTCAACTTTGCGTTCTTCCTTAAGATGGTCAATAATCTCTTCAAATGGATCATGGTCTTCTTTTGAAACAGGCTTCATACCTAAAACCACATCACCATACATCTGTACAAAACGACGGTAGCTGTCCCATGCGAAACGAGCGTTACCGGTACGCTTTGCCAAACCTTCAACAACAACATCATTCAAACCAAGGTTCAGAACGGTGTCCATCATTCCGGGCATCGAAGCACGAGCTCCTGAGCGTACTGAAACAAGACAAGGGTTCTCTTTGTCACCAAAGCCAGTACCCATGATCTTCTCGATGTACTTAACACCGGCAACCACTTCGTCGCGAATCAGTTCAACAACAGCATCATGGCCTAATTTATAGTATTCATCACAAACTTCTGTTGTGATAGTGAATCCCGGAGGAACCGGTACACCAATTAGGTTCATCTCAGCCAGGTTAGCACCTTTGCCACCGAGCAGATTCTTCATACTGCCATCACCTTCCGCTTCACGATTACCGAAAGTGTAGACATACTTCTGTTTGGTCTTCTCTTTTTTTGCCATGTTTATGAATCCTTCTTTGAGGTTTATATAAAACGTAAATCCTTATACATCAATGAATCAACACTTATTCCTAATAAGGAATGCAAATTTACAAAATTTCAACCTTGTGCGGTTAAACTATTTGTCAATTCTTTTCCCCTTAATACTAAATTGTTTGCAAATATACGACTTTCTTAGTGTACATAGTACATACCACCCATACCCTGACATGATTTATCCTAAAACCAGATCTGAGAATGCAACAATCCAGTCAAAACACTCACTTTGTCAACAAGCACTGGATCTGCCAGAAGCTATTAGCTGTTAGCTAAGGGCGGCAAATGCCAGAGTTGTGTCAGTGCCAGAGGCCAGAAGCTAGATGCCAGCAGCTGTTCGGTGCTTGCAGATCTTTGAATTTTGTTTTTGAATCTCTCCTCTCCGTCACAGATAGTCTTGTTCCAATTATCTGATATTCAGCATCTCTAAAGCATCTCTCTTATATCTCTCTTATATCTCTCTTATGACTCTCTTATGTTCTCTTATGTTTTCTTATGTCTCT
>JAJTBW010000074.1 GCA_021286705.1 Sphingobacteriia bacterium | reverse complement strand
TTGATGAAGTGTTTTGGCCTTTTATTTAGGGTGTCCCTGTGTCGAAGTCAGGAGTCGCTGTCTGAGCGGAGTCGATGGCAAAGAGGCAGGAAAGGATACTACCTGTGAGATCAAGGGGAAGCGATACTTCACTATTAAATTATCAGTTTGGTGTATCGGGTGAATTGGATTGATTATGATTGGTAGATTAATATATCTGATATAGAATTCAATGCTTATCTTTGTTGTATAAGAAAAGTATACTTCATGAAGCATCTGCTTTCAATTATTACTATGGCAGCTTTTATCCTTATCGGTATTAGCTGTTCAGTCAGTTACTCCTTTACAGGGGCTTCAATTCCTGTAGAAGCAAAAACAATTAGTATAAGCTATTTCCCTAATCAATCATTATTGGTTGTACCGACACTTAGTCAAACCTTTACTGATGCGCTTAAAGATAGGTTTGTTCAACAGACCCCTCTCGATCTTATACCTGAAAATGGGGATATTGCAATTGAAGGAGTTATCTCAGATTATACATCTCGTCCTACTGCTATACAAGGCAATGATGTCGCAGCACTTAACCGGTTGACCATTACAGTCAAGGTTAAATGTGTTAATAAATATGATGATAAGCAAAGTTTCGAGAGATCTTTTTCTAGATTTGCTGATTACTCTAGCTCTCAAAATCTAAATTCAGTGCAAGATGCCTTGATTGAAGAGATCGTTTCTGCTCTGACAGAGGATATTTTTAATAATGCGGTAGTTAATTGGTAAAGTTTATGAATCGTCAACAACTGGTGCAAATGATACTTAGTCCTGATCAGATCCCTGATTCGGAACTATGGCAACTAACAGAATTACAGAAGAAGTTTCCTTATTGTCAAACTCTGCATCTTTTGTATGCACGAAAGTTATATATTACCAATAGTCTTCATTATAGTGCTAATCTAAGACTTACTGCTGCTTATGCTACTGATCGGCAAATCTTACGGTATCTAATTACAGGGGGAGCTTCACCTGTACTTGAGGATTATCAGAATCCGCCTGTCGAGTCAGAGCCATTTATTCTATCAACCGATCCTTCAATAGGTTCAAACTGGTCGCCTGATCTTCCATCGGCAACTCAATCTCAATCTCAATCATTAGGTTTACCGCTAACTGAAACGAGCGAAATTGAATTTAATATACCCGATGCATTACTAATAGAACCGTCACGGAGTGAAGATCTTAAGCAAGACACCACCTTGATGGAGGATTTTAGTGAGATAAAATCGATTTCCGATGGCTATTCAGAGGCTGGTGATTCTATATCAGAAGGGTTATCAAATGCAGAGGAGCTAACTAATTTAAGTGTTGCCGAAGATGAGGTTTTTGTCCCGGAAAGTATTAATGAAGAGGTTATTGAAACTGAAACAGAATCTCGTGCTGAAGTAAATCTTCCTCTTGAGGAGATGTTGCAGTCAGAGTCGGTTTCTGAGAGTAATAATGAACCTCAAGATGTGAATATTCAGCAGCATCAATTAATTGACGAGACAGGGAACTCTCCTTCATTTAACGAGGAGCCTATCCAAGTTGATTTAGATGGTCACACTCCTGCTCCTTTTGAGGATTCAAATGTTATTGAGTGGCCAGAGAATTTAACTGCTCAAGAGGAATTAGAAGAGTCAGAGAAGAATATAGTCATTGAGCAGGTGGCTCTTGATGACTCAATGGTCATCTCAGAGTTGAATCCGGTACAGGATGAGTCAGCCATGAATGAAGAACCTCTTCACGAGATACCTCCTATAATTTCAGCACCATCATTTAAACTTTCTGATGAGCTCCTGTTGTCCTTAGAGAAGGTTGTTTCTGAGTTAAGAGATAATAATGCACCACAGAATCAATCTTTAGAGGTTTCTTTGGATGAAAGTCGATCGGAGACTTTTGATTTGGTTGATTCGGAGACTCAGAATGAGAATAACGTAGAACCTGAAGAGAATGGTGAGTCATCACCTCTCGAATTAGTCGAAAAGAAGGAGGAGGTGCTAGCAGAGACTCTCGCTCAAGAAAGTGATAAGGATTTACGAGATGCTGTTAGTAATCTAGATTATAATCCTGATTCTGATTCAGATTTTGATACTGGTTCTAATACTGATTTTAGTACGGATTCCAATACGGATACTAATACGGCTTCAAATTTTGATTCTAATACTGATTTAGGTGTTGATGCTCTGATCGAAGCGATGAAAGGGTCATCAAATACAGTTTTTGAGGGGTCAGAGCATGAGACCGCAGAAGATTCTGATCTAATGGAGACTGTATCGGCATTGGAAGAGCTTCATGCCAATGCTTCCGAAGAGAGTAAAGATGATGATTCATTACGTGAGCCTGAAGAGACCTTAGTCAGTTTCATTCTTGATGAAAATGAAGATAAGAATGAAGATGAGATCGATGTTGAGAGTATTGAGCCAACAGAGATCCAATTTGTACCTATTGAGGGTTTTATAAATGAAAATGAACAGATTGGTGATCATGCAGTTACAGCGAGCTCTGTAAATGCTGAAGTGGTTGAAGAAGAGTTGGTCTCAATAAATTCTAATACAATTAAAGAAGAAGCCACTCTGGAAATGAAGTATGATGGTTCTTCTGAAACACCCTCTTTAGCGATTGAAGATCAAAAACCAGACGCTTCAGACGTGGTTGAGAAGGCAGAATTGCTGGAGGATAACCCAATATTTGATAACACTGTTTCTGAAATTGTTAAAGAAGAGACAGCTTATAGTACAGAGAAAAGAGATACTCCCCAATCTGAAAATAAACCGCATGAGACTCCTGTTGTTTCTCATGTAGATAAAAAGGCCGATCTACTTAAGTTAATAGATGAGAGGCTAAGGGAGTTAAGAGAGGCTAGACAGAAGGAGGAGACCACTCTAAAGAAAGCCATTGAGACTGCCAGGAGTGGGGATTTGGATTTAATTCCCTTACCGGCGTCAAGTAAACATGATAGTCAAATCTATGATATTACAGCCCTTGAGGCTGAGCCTGAGTTACCAGAAGCGGGTAATTCAGTAGGATTAGGTTCCAAATTGTCTATCATTGATAAATTTATTCAGGAACAGCCGAAGATGGCCAAACCGAGGGCTGGGTTTTTCAATCCGGCTGATCTGGCTACAAATTCGATGAATGATACAGAGGATATAGTCAGTGAAACCCTTGCGATAATATATAAAAAACAGGGTAATATTCCTCGGGCAATTAAAATTTATGAGAAGTTAATTTTGATTAATCCGGAAAAAAGTACTTACTTTGCAGGCCAAATTGAAGAATTGTTGAATAACAGTAATAAATCTTAGACTAATGAGCGCATACGTATTTGTTTTAGTTCTGATTTTAGTAGTTTCTGCACTACTTATCTTGGTCGTTCTTATGCAAAACTCAAAGGGTGGTGGTTTAACCTCAAACTTTGCCGGTTCAAATCAAATCATGGGTGTAAGAAAGACTGCAGATGTTTTAGAAAAAAGCACCTGGACACTGGCAATCGTATTGCTCGTTCTTACCCTGTTCACCACTTTCGTTATTCCACGTAATACTGCAAGTGTTGATAATGTTTCAACCTCAAGTGAGTTAAATAAACAGGTAGAGGCAGCTGGTAAACAGCCTGCTGTTGACTTCCAGAAGAATCCTCAAGCTGCTCCTGCTCCTCAGGAAGAAGAACCTCAGAACTAAGGTTACCAAAATATTTGATAAGGTGTCAGAATGTCATTTTCTGACACCTTTTTTTTTGCCCTGACTGAACTTAATGGTTTCAAGTTGGGCGTTTTTGTTCTATAACCTGTCATTTAATAGATTGGTTTATATGGATTTGTGTTGGGTTGGGACACGTTCTTGCTTATTCTAAAAAGTTGAATACTGTCATTTTTTCATATTTAATAGTGATGGCACGAATTTAGCAAGTGGAGCCAGCATAGATATAACTTATACCTGTATAATAAAAAGTTTTCAAGTATGACAATAAAACCTTTAGCAGACCGCGTGCTGGTATTACCCAGCCCAGCTGAAACCCGCACTTCGGGTGGACTTATTATTCCTGATACTGCAAAAGAAAAGCCCCTTCGTGGAACCATTGTTGCTGTCGGTAATGGTAAGAAAGACGAACCAATGACGGTAAAAGAAGGTGACCAGGTGCTCTATGGAAAGTATGCAGGAACCGAAATTAGTGTTGATGGAACAGATTACCTCATTATGAAGGAGTCTGATATTCTTGCTATCCTGTAAAAGAAATTGAAACATTAACAAAGTAAAACAATAAACTATGGCAGCTAAAGAAATTCGCTACAATTACGAAGCTAGAGAAGCCTTAAAGAAGGGTGTAGATGCATTGGCTAATGCAGTCAAGGTTACCTTAGGACCTAAAGGTCGCAATGTAATCATTGAGAAGTCGTTCGGCGCTCCTGCTGTTACCAAAGATGGTGTAACTGTTGCAAAGGAGATCGAATTAAAAGATAAGACTGAGAACATGGGTGCTCAGATGGTTAAGGAAGTTGCTTCCAAGACCAATGATTTAGCAGGTGATGGTACAACAACCGCAACTGTACTCGCTCAGGTTATTTATGCTCAGGGTTTAAAGAATGTAACAGCTGGTGCAAATCCAATGGATTTAAAGAGAGGCATCGATAAGGCTGTTCTTTCTGTTGTTGACCACCTTAAGAGTCAGACACGTAAGATCAATAGTAATCTAGAACTTGAACAGGTTGCTACTATCTCAGCAAATAATGATACCGTTATTGGAAAGTTAATTGCTGAAGCAATGGGTAAGGTAAAAAATGAAGGTGTTATAACTATTGAAGAAGCTAAAGGTATCGAAACCACTGTTAAGGTAGTTGAAGGTATGCAGTTTGATCGTGGTTATATCTCTCCTTACTTCGTTACCAATACTGAGAAGATGGAAACTGTTTTCGAGGAGCCATTCATCCTGATCTATGATAAGAAGATCAGTGTTATGAAGGATTTCCTTCCTATTCTTGAGAAAGCTGTTCAGAGTGGCCGTCCTCTTTTGATTATTGCTGAAGATGTTGAGGGTGAAGCATTGGCAACTTTAGTTGTTAACCGCCTTCGTGGTTCATTAAAGGTTGCTGCCGTTAAGGCTCCTGGCTTTGGTGATCGTCGTAAGGAGATGCTTGAAGACATCGCAATCTTAACTGGTGGTGTTGTAATCAGTGAAGAAAAGGGTTACAAACTTGAGGATGCTGACTTAAGCTATCTTGGCCGTGCCGAGAAGGTATCTATTGATAAAGAAAACACTATTATCGTTAGTGGTCGTGGTGAGAAAGAGCAGATTGATGCTCGTGTAGCACAGATTAAGGCTCAGATTGGAACCACTACATCAGATTATGATCGTGAAAAGCTTCAGGAGCGTTTGGCTAAACTGAGTGGCGGTGTAGCCGTTATCTATGTTGGTGCTGCAAGTGAAGTGGAGATGAAGGAGAAGAAAGATCGCTTTGAAGATGCTCTTGCTGCTACCCGCGCTGCAAATGAAGAGGGTATTCTTCCTGGTGGTGGCGTTGCTTTCATCAGAGCTATCGAGGCTCTTGATAATGTTAAGTGTGACAATGCTGATGAGAAGACCGGTGTTGCTATCGTTCGCCGTTCTTTGGAAGAGCCATTAAGGCAGATCGTTGAGAATGCCGGTCTTGAGGGTTCAGTAATCGTTCAGAAGGTTAAGGATGGTAAGGGTGACTATGGTTTCAATGCCAGAACCGAAACCTATGAGAACCTCTTTGAGACTGGAGTTATTGATCCTACCAAGGTTACTCGTGTAGCCCTTGAGAATGCTTCATCAATCGCAGGTATGCTATTAACAACCGAGTGTGTAGTTGTTGAAGCTAAAGAGGATAAACCCGCTATGCCAGGTGGTATGCCAGGCGGTATGCCAGGTGGAATGGGTGATATGTACTAAGAGTACTTCACTGAATAGTAAAAAAGGTGTCTCAGAGTTATCTGAGACACCTTTTTTACTTTATAAGGAGTCGTTATTGAACTTCCTCTGTGTGTTCTGGCAATATCAGGCTAACCGATGGGTCGTTAATCCCTGGTAAGGTAAGTGTTCACCTGATGTCACGCCTTTAAGCCAAACCAAACCTGGTTTAGTGCCGGGTTTTAACTCACCCAGATCATCCCAATGAAAGAGACGGGCACCATTGACCGTTGCCCATTTTATAATGACCCATGCAGGAAGAGTTGGTGCAAGCCGTTGAATTGCCATGAGTTCTTCTGCCATTTGTAGATTCGGATTGGATGCACTTGAGTCGGTTCCAATGACAATAGGAATTTTGGAGGAGTTTAGTAGTTGAATGTCAGGAGAGGTCTTGTTAATATAGTAATTGGATGTTGGGCAAATACAGAACCATAAATCGTTGTAATTGAGTTTTAGATCGGCTATCATTGTTTCGTTCAGTTCGGTGTTGTGTACAGTTAGTAGACGGCATGTTTTTGGAATTAGCGCTTTCACCATATCAACTGGAGACCGAAAGTCATCAGGTAGGTTTTTGAGCATTTTGGTTTTCTCAAATAGCTCTGCCATTTCTCCTTTACGGGATTCAAGAAGTTCTATCTCCTGTTTACTTTCGGCGAGATGGATGGAAACAGGCTGATTGGTGTTTATAAGATAGTTATGGAGATTAATAATTAGTTCCTGAGAAAGGGAATAAGGAGCGTGTGGAGTGAGTGAGGTTGACCCGCAATCCATATTCTGAGCCTCTGTAAGGGTTTCTAAGGCTTGATTGATTATTTGGTCTGCTTTAGTTGAATCAAGGCCAAAGACTTCGATAAAGTTATGGGTTCTTAGTGGTGATTTGCTTTTAGACTCAAAACTAAGGGGTGTATTACAGATATCACCGAGTCCAATGACTCCTTGGTTGTTTTGGTCTTTGAGAGCGTTTGTAATGGCTTCCTTTTGGTTTTCCAGTGAAGTTTTTCCTCTTTGGTTTGCAATGGAAGCAATGAAAGATGCCATCCCTCTGCCAGGTACAACAACATCTTTTAACATTGATAGCTCAATGTGGGTATGAGCATTTACCATACCCGGGATAATTGCTCCTGGGAAGTAGGATGCCTTATTCATTGTCTGCTCTGTGGGGGTATCAATAATAGATATTATTGTGCCTTTTTTATCTATCTCAATACATCCGTTTTTTAATGGTGGCATTGATCCTGTGAAAAGGTAGTCTGTATATATTAAACGGTTAGCGGGGTCTATTATCGACATAATTTAAGATTTGATATCTATACAGTTTGATTTTTACGTTATAGATATTGATGTTGTTAGGCAATACTCTGTTTTGCAGTCTAAAGTAGAGATAAAATACCAAAGGGTGAGACTTTTATCATTCCAAAAATGGAAGGATGTTAACATATTGGTTTTTTTACGATATTGCCGATACTTTTGTGTATTTTATAATCGATGGCTATTCATATATTCGATTCAGGTACAGATTTGAAATAAACGATTCTTATATACTATATTCAGCTTTATAAATAAAACAAATCAACAATATGAAGATTAAGGTTATACTATTAATGTTAATTGCTTTTGTGGCGCTTAAGGTTACAGCACAGGAGAAAGTAGAAATGGTTCAGGACTCGTTTCTTGAGAAGAAAATTAAAATGATTCAGCGTGGGCCACAGGATGATGATAAACTATATCGTGAGTTTAGAGGCTGGCATGACCATTATCGGTTTACTTCGGCTCAGGTTAGACGGATTTGTGATTTGTTTAGGACGGATCAGAAGAAACTAGATTTTGCCATTGATTCATATGTTGATGTAGCCGATAAAGAGAACTTCTGGATAGTTTATGATGCATTTAATAAAATGTCTACTGCAATTCGTCTATATGATTATATTCTGGTGACTGAAGGGGGTAGCAGAGAAGAACCTATTGTTGATGATTTCTATGATGAAGGATATGACTATCCAGTTTGGGAGCAGTATAATGGTCCACATAGATGCAATGGCCCAATGGAGGAGCAGATGTTTAGATCAGAGGTTAGAAGTGTAGATGGGAAAGGATTAAATAATGGAATAACTGACTTTGGAGATCGTTTCTCCAGTTATTGTATCTCGATTAGACAATTGATGAAAATCTGTATGATGACGCAGGATGAGCGTCAACGTTTAAGTTTAATTCAGAACTTATGGCAGGTAGTATATGATGTTGATAATATTGATTATCTGGCTCAATTATTCAGGTCGGTTAAGGGGAAAGATGAGTTTTATACATTCCGTGAGAGTGTAAGAAAACATGGGTATGATCCATTACCCCCGGTAGTTGGAAATTGCCGTGTTAGTGATGATGAATTAGATGGTTTTGTACAGACAATATCGAGGCAAACATTCGAGAGTACTCAGAAGATGATGGCACAGGATATCATTTCCAAAGGTCGTTGTTTCAAGGCTGTACAGATTGCACGAATTGTCAAGGTGTTCACCTTTGATACTACCCAACTTGAAATTGCTAAGTATGCCTATCAGTATTGTATTGACAAAGAAAACTATTATCAAGTGGTAGATGTATTAGGCTATGATAGTAGCAAAACCTCATTAATGGAGTTTATTAAAGGCAAATAATCATTCTGATTAAGGGCCATTTTCATCTTTAGCATGTTATTTGTATATAAGTGCCTCATATAGGAGGCACTTTATATTTATATTTGATTATTATTTAAAGGAAACATAATGCAGGCGCTAAAACATTTTACATTAGAAGGGCAAATTGTTGATGTCGTAAATCAACGGATAATATCCGGCGTAATTGAGGTTGAGGATGGCCGGATCAAGCGCATAAAGGAGCGGGCAGTAAACGAAAGTCACTATATATTACCAGGGTTTGTTGATGCACATGTTCATATTGAGAGTTCAATGCTTGTGCCATCTGAGTTTGCCCGGGTTGCAGTTACGCACGGTACCATTGCTGTGGTATCCGATCCACATGAAATAGCTAATGTTTTAGGTATTGAAGGGGTTCGGTTTATGATTGATAATGGGAAAAAGATTCCTTTTAAGTTTTATTTTGGAGCGCCAAGTTGTGTACCGGCTACCAAATATGAGACTGCCGGTGCTTCTCTTGGCCCCTCTGATATAGAAAAGTTACTTTCTTTACCCGATATTAATTTCCTCACTGAAATGATGAATTATCCTGGTGTGATTAACAGGGATAGTCAGGTGATGAAAAAACTTGAGATAGCGCGAAAGGCAGGAAAACCAATTGATGGACATGCACCAGGCTTAACTGGCGATGACTTGCAACGTTATATAGACTCGGGTATCTCTACTGATCATGAAGCTTCTACTTTTGAGGAGGCTTTTGAAAAGATCCAACGAGGAATGAAAATTATAATCAGAGAGGGTTCAGCTG
Organism: Sphingobacteriia bacterium; assembly: GCA_021286705.1. Classification (GTDB taxonomy): domain Bacteria; phylum Bacteroidota; class Bacteroidia; order Bacteroidales; family TTA-H9; genus JAJTBW01. Next base: position 9,051 of record JAJTBW010000074.1, on the reverse strand, counting down.
CAAAAAACTTTGATACTTTGTCTTCATTAATTCAGGAGTATCCTTCTATGGTCATGATGGGTGCCGATGACTTGCATCCGAGTGACCTTTTGCAAGGTCAGGTGAACCTACTGGTGAAGAAGGCTCTGGCATTAGGTTATGACATTTTTAGAGTAATAAGAGCCGCTACCTATAATCCTGTAAAGCACTATAATTTAAATGTTGGCCTGCTTCAAGTAGGAGACCCGGCAGATATGATGGTGGTTAACAATCTTACTGACTTCAAGATTAAGGAGGTATTTATTGATGGGATAAAAGTTGCCGAATCAGGCACTTGTTTAGTTCCTTCCGTGCCTATCTCTAAACCAAATCGCTTTAGGACAGGATTGGTAAAGCCTGATGATTTTCAAGTCAAAGCAGAAGGCCGTCATATGCGTGTTATTAAAGCTTATGATGGACAATTATCAACAACTGCTATCTCCGTTCATCCAAATGTTGTTAATGGGGAGGTTGTTCCTGATCTCGATAATGATATTTTGAAGATCTCGGTAATTAATAGATATCAAAATGATGTCCCCCCATTTACGGCTTTTGTTCAAGGATTTGGCCTAAAAAGAGGGGCTATGGCATCAACAATAGCTCACGATAGTCACAATGTTATTGTTGTGGGCACTAACGATGAAGATATCGCTCGAGCAGTTAATGCTGTAATTGAAGTTAAAGGAGGTATCTCGGTGGCTGATGGTAATGATGTTTTTATACTTCCTTTGCCTGTTGCCGGATTAATGTCTGATATGGACGGACAAACAACCGCCCGACGTTTTCAGCTTATGGAACAGTTTATATTAAGCTGGGGTTCTAACCTTAAAGCTCCATTTATGACACTGTCTTTTATGGCCTTACTTGTAATTCCTGAATTGAAAATAAGCGACAAAAGTTTATTCGATGGCACCAATTTTGCGTATGTACCATTGTTTATAGAAATGTAAGTAAAATATCTTTAGGTGTTCTTTTTATCTTTCAGAGATGTTCATGTTTATGTTGCTGAATTACAGTAAATAGATGTGTTGTATTCATCACTAGATACCTCTGATTATTGCACTCTTATTGAGTTAAGAAATGTTCTAATAATTGGAAAAGAGTATTTAAAGTTGTTCTTATTTAGTTTCTGAATTGTTAAATTATTAATTTTGTAAAAAAAAACCTATGTCTAAAGTTGATTTGGATATTGCGAAATTAGAAAATGCCGCAAGTAAATTAAGAGCAATGGCTCATCCGATGAGGATTGCGATCATTGATATGCTGAATGATGTCAATAAATTAAGTGTTACTGAAATATATGAGCGCTTACAGATTGAACAAGCTGCTGCTTCTCATCATTTAAATATCTTGAAAAACAAGGGTATACTTGTTTCAAAGCGTGATGGTAAGAAAATATACTATGCGTTAAAAAGTAAAACCCTTAATCAAATTATTGATTGTCTTAATATTTGTAGTGAGGAATAAAATACTCATTCCTTTCTATGAGAACGGGGCCGGATTTATTCGGCCCCGTTCTCATTTATATACCTTGCTTTAATATTTAAATTTATAATATATGTATATCGCTGGTTTGTAAGATTCTTCTTTGTTGTTCCATCTTATAGACTTGGAAGCATCCATTGTTCTTCTAAATCCCAATTTGCCCTTATTTCAATTAGTTGTGGATAATAGAGAATTGGCTCAGGTTGCCTTTTAGAAAAATAATCACCAGGATCCCATCTATTGTTTCTGTTGCTATCGAAAATAGCTCTCAATTTGTATTTCGCAGGCAGTAATTTGCTAATTAATACTTTATTCTCTTCGGGTACAATAGTTTTTAGCTTTTTGTCCTTTTCGTCCAATAATTCAAAAAACCAACTTCCCTTTTTAAAATCATTCAGATTGATTATTAATTGCCCGTACATCTCAGGCCCAGTTGAGGTTGCCGGAAAATCCTCTTTTTTGTTCTTAATACCGAGGACACTTATAAAGGTTGAGTCTTTTAATATTACTCGGTAACTTGTTAGTGCTTCCGGGATTTTGTTCGACTGCCAAATCATTCCAAGTGAATCGGTCTTATGAAATGCTAGTAATGTTGTGTCTTTTGGAGAATAGAGTAATATTGCACTGTCCTGATCAATATATTGAACAGGTTGATTGAATCTCAGTGTAAATGGCTCATAATATCTAACTTTTCCAGCCTCAGTGGTAAGTGTAATCTTTAATTTCTCTATTGTTGGCTTCTTCTTTCCCCGATTGACCGGTGCTTGAGCTGTCCAACTCTTAATGATGGTATCGGCAACCTTTAGGTTATCTCTGACAATGAGTTTTAGGGAATCGGAATTCTGATTCGGGAGCCACATAGTTAGGGTATCAAACTTATTAGACCATCTATAAATAATGGTGTCTTTTAGTGGCGGCTGGAACTCAAATGTTGGCTCTTTTAATGGCATCCTCCATGATAATTGTCCCTGATTGGTGCGAAGTAAATTGAATCCTAGGAAACGCTGTGTTGAGTCAATCTCTTGAAATAATGTTAACTCTATCTTGGGAAGGTTCTTTGTTTGAGTTACTTTGTTTGCTTCCTTATTGATTGAATCTGTTGATGAGATGCTGTCTGAGTTGTTAATCCGAACTAAAGAATCGGATACTGCTACTCCGGAGACCGTGGAATCCTGTTTGTTTAACGATCTTTCAAGAGTTGAATTGGCTAATAATTTACTTACTGAATCAACGACGGCTTCTTTATTAACTAACTTGCTTGAATCTGATTTTGTTGAATCATTTTCTTGTCTTTTTGGGGGAGCAACATAGAAAGGTTCAACCAAAGAGTCAGGATATCCAACCATCTCAGCAAATCGATCGTAAGTGAATGAGCTATTAACATCCTTAAATGCTAATAGCTGATACTTTCCTTCAGCAATATTCTGAATTTGCCATACTCCCTCTTTCGTAGCAACTGCAAGATACCGTGGCGGGTTTAGTAGGGGTAGAGAATCTATAGGATGTACAGAATCCTGAATTGGCCATAGCCCTACAAATACTCCCTCTTCTGGTTTACCTGTCTGTGCCGCCAATTGCGTACCGCTTAAAACTAATGAGTCGATATGTGGCCCCGTTGAGAATACATAGCTAAAGGGCTCAATTGAGTTGCCTTCAGTAATGTCTTGAATGGCGTCGGTAAAAAAGAAACTATAGGTTAAATTATCAATAAGCTTCTCCTTAAGCTCTATTATTAAGCTTTTCCCTTTTAATTTATAGACTGGAGTCTCTTTCATTGGCGGACTCACAAGTATTTTATTTGAACCTGTGTTGAGTTTTACATACTCATTAAACTCTATCTCAATCTTGTTACTGCTAAAGTTGATACTCCGATCACGAGGCGTGGTTTTAAGTATTTTAGGCGGAGTCGAATCTTTAGGCCCTCCTGTGGGCATTACCGGATTAGCACATGCATTTAAAATGAGATAGACGGCTATGGTAAAGTAGAAAGCCGGCCTTGCCGTAATAGCTGATCGTATATTGAGCATGGATTCTGTTTTCGAGCTGTAAAATTAAACAGTATTTGGTTAACATCGCTAAATGAGTCAGCGCTCTTGCCTTTCCAATTGAAAAGTTTAAATAAATGTTCTAGCCTGAATTCTCTCTAACCGGATGATTTACCTGATTCCTTAAGCTCTTTTCTACTGAAACCTGAAAAATCAGTAATTCAATTTTAATCTACGTTGCTGATTTATCCAACTTATAGGGTTTCAAAATGATAGCCTTTCTCTTTTAGATGGTCTATTACTACCGGTAAGGCTTCTAACATTCTGGGGGCAGCCTTAATGCTATCATGAAATACGATTATGTCCCCTTTCTTGATGTTGAGGAGAACTGTATTTATGCAATCCTGTGAAGTGAAATCGGCCAGATAGTCACCCGACAATATTGACCATAGTACTATTTTAAATTTTGGTCTTAGACTTAGGTATTGACAAAAAGTGATTCTTCCATATGGCGGTCGAAATAGGTTCCCTGAAACCAGTTTGGCAGCCTTTTGGGCATCATTAGTATAGGTCTTACAATTAGTCTTGAACCCATTAAGGTGGTGGAATGTATGACTACCCACTGAATGACCTTCTGAAATTACTTGGTCATAAACATTACGATGTTTCACAATATTCTCTCCCACACAGAAAAAGGTAGCCTTGATATTCCGCTCTCTTAGGATCTTTAAGACGGTGGGTGTCACTTCGGGAATGGGACCATCATCAAAAGTTAAATATATACTCTTTCTCTTCGTCTTCTTATGAATAAGAAAGAATGAGCAGAGTATATATCTAACCCATGATGGTAAGACCAGTATATAGCCCGGTGTTTTATTTTGCCTTCGTTGCTCCAATCTTACTTAAATAGTCTGAATAGATTGCATCTGCTTCTGTCTTAATTTTTTCACCTATCTCAATCTGATCATAATTGTATGCCAGATCTGAAAGATGATGGAGTACGGCTACCGACTGTCTAAAGTTAAATTCATACTTTTTGAAGACCGTAAGAGGTTGGTCTGCATACCATTCTGCTTTATCGGCATAATCTTTTGCTACATCGGTTAGTAGAGGATTGACCAGATCAAATTGCTTTGCGACCATCCCACTCTCTATTAGATAAAGTAGAGAAAGGTCACTTGGAATTGTAGTACGCGGATATCGTTTCATTGCTAGTTGAATAATTTCACCAGCCTCTTTGTTCTTACCTTCAGCAGCTAGCTCAAAAGCTAGTTGGCTATGAATAATTCGTAAACTTGAAGCATTCCTGCGGTAGTCTTCATTGTAATAAACATGTGGGTTTGAAAGATCGGGAATGTTGTCTCCTTTAATAAGCTCAGTCAATCGCTTTGTGTTTATCTGATTTCCTTCTACCAGGCTTTTTCCGGGAATAGGTGAGAGAGTATATACCAACCCATCATTTCTTAGATAAGGACTTAGAGCCATCGAAATAGGGCTACCATTATTATTAGTAAAACAAACCGGTCTTTCCCAATTATTATGTGCTAAAATGTCAAGTAAAGCAAGGTCATTCTTGCCAATACCGCCTCCTTCAATCCTAAAGATCACACCAGTGGGTGATACCTTTGATGTATCTGAAGGGAGAATCTCTTTAGGATAATAGGTTTCTGGATCAGTTCTGATCCAAAAGGTATTTCCCGGAAAGACATCGAGATTGCCTTGTTCAGTGGCAGTTTTAAAAGATTCCGGGCTTCTGCTCAAGTGATCGAATAGGGCATGAAGATCAATGACAGATGTGCTATCTCCTGAATCCATCAGGTAAACCATATCTAGTCTGCCATCATTATACATTGCAAGAGGTAACTTTATCGGTAATGGTTCTGATTGGTACTGCTTCTTAGCCATTTGTCTTATATACCAATCGCTGTTGAACAGGCTTAGGTTACAAACTCTTACATCTGTACGATAACCTTCAATTTCTTGAACATACCATAGAGGAAAGGTGTCGTTGTCTCCTGATGTAAAGAGTATAGCATTTTTCGGACAGGCGTCAAGGTAGCTTTTTGCCATTTTGACCGCATCATATCTGTCGTTTCTATTGTGATCATCAAAGTTTTGAGATAGTAGAATTGTTGGTACAGCAAGAGTTACTGCAGTGCCTAACAAAACGCCGGCAAAGGGTTTAAGATAGCGAGAAAGGGTGTTTAGAATGGCAAGTGTGCCGACACCAATCCAAATAGCAAAGGCATAAAATGAAGCTGCATAAGCATAATCTCTTTCCCTTGGCTGAGGCGATGCCTGATTAAGATAGATAGCAATGGCAAGACCTGTCATCAGAAATAGTAAGAGTACCTGCCATGCTCCGTTTCGATGTTTACGGAAGTGGTAGACCAGGCCAATTAATCCTAGAATTAGTGGTGTTAAATAATAAGTATTACGCCCTTTATTGTCTAACACTTTTGGAGCTGTGCTCAAGTCACCAACTCTCCCTTTGTCAAGAAATCCTAATCCGGTAATCCAGTTGCCATTATCCCTTACACTTGTCCCTTGAATGTCGTCTTGCTTTCCTGAGAAGTTCCACATAAAGTATCTGAAATACATTTGGTCAAGCTGATAATTGAAGAAAAATACCAAGTTGTCCTTAAATGTGGGAGGTGTATTACTTTTTGGATCTTTGCCAGTCCAAGCTTTGTAATCATTAACGTTTTTAGCTTCCTGACTGTACATTCGAGGAAATAGAGTCATTCTCTTTTCGTCGTAAACCGGGGTTCTTCCGAAAACCGAGTTGAATTGCTCATAGACGCCTTTCTCTCTGTTTTTTCTGTAAGAGGGTGGTTTCTGGTCAATACGTATCATCTCAGCATCATAGTAAGGCCCCTTTAACAAAGGCCAATCTCCATATTGATCACGATTTAAGTAGCTGAGAAGGGCAGGGGCATTTGCTGGTTCTCCCTCATTTATCGGGGTGCCTGCATTAGATCTTATTACCAGTATCATGAATGAACTATAGCCAATCATTAAAAAAGTAAGACCAAGAGAGATCATGTTTATCTCCCTGTGCTTAACTTGATACTTATAAATTGCATAAATCACTCCACCGAAAAAGGCAACCAATAGAATCCCGGAAAGCAGACTTGTAGCGGAGGTTATGAGCATTAGTCCTAAGAATCCAACTGAGCCTTGTAAGATGTAGAGATACTGTTTTTTCCCCTTAATAGAGAATAAGATGGCTGAAGCAAGACTGGCAATCAATACAACTAAGGCTATTAAAGTACCAGTGTTAAAAGGTAATCCCAACTGATTTATAAATAGAATCTCTGTCGCAGCAAAGAATTTTACTGTGTATGGGATAATTCCAAATAGTATAAGAGATACAATGAAGAATGAGGCCAATAGGTAGAGGATAAATCTTAGGGTAGTTTGTTTTTTCTCTTTTTTGGCATAATAGACCATTGTTATTGCCGGAATTGCTAAGAGGTTTAGCAGGTGTACTCCGATTGAGAGGCCAACCAGATAGGTTATGAGCAGTAACCACCGGTCGGCATATTTATCATTGTCAGATGCTTCGTCCCATTTAAGGATGGCCCAAAACACGGCAGCAGTAAATAGCGAGGACATAGCATATACCTCACCTTCTACTGCACTGAACCAGAAAGAGTCAGTAAATGCATAGGAGATACTTCCAATAAAAGAGGATATCAGTATTATTGAGGAGTGATGACCGTTTTTTGGTTTGATAATCTTTCGTAAAAGAAGTGAGATGCTCCAGAATAGAAAGAGTATGGTGAAGGCACTGGAGAGAGCCGACATATAGTTAATCATTCTTGCTGCTTCCCCATTTGAGGTTTCAGCCCAAAAGCCAAAGACTCTCCCAGTTAGTTGAAAGAAAGGGGCTCCGGGAGGATGTCCCACTTGTAATTTTAGTGCAGTAGCAATGTATTCTCCACAATCCCAAAGGCTTGCTGAAGGCTCTGCCGTATAAATATATAGCGCTGCTGATATTACAAAAACGAGCCAACCAGCCATATTATTCCACAACTTAAACTGCTTCATTTGAGTCTCTTTTTGGCTAAGATGTTTGAAGCAACGAAGATACTTAATTTCCTTTCTGTGAGAAGCCCAATTGAAGGAAGTAAGGGGTTAAAGAGCTTTAAGCCTTTTTTGTGATATCGGAAATAGCCTTGTCAATGGTTGAGAAGTTAAATGAGAATCCGTTTTCTAAAAGAATTTTTGGTTTGACTATCTGTCCTTTTAATAAGGTATCTGCTGCCTCGCCATAGAGAAGTTTAATGATGAATCTGGGGACCATAAAGAGAGCCGGTTTTTTAAGGGTTGAGCTTAGAACCTTGGTTAGTGTAAGATTATCGATCACTTGAGGTGCCACGAAGTTAACCGGACCTTTGATTGTGGGTGTGTTTATCAGGAAATAGATTGCTCTGGTGACATCGCTAATATGAATCCATGGGAATGGTTGTTTTCCTGTTCCTATTTTGCCACCTAATCCCATCTTAAAGATCGGCATCATCTGCTTTAATGCACCGCCACGATGCGACAAGATTACCCCAAATCGCATGTTTACAACTCTGCATTTCGGTGAGGCTAAACTAGCTGCCTCTTCCCATTGTTGTACAAGATGTCCTAAGAAATCGGGTGCGGTTTGGAATTGATCCTCTTGGTTTATCTCGTTGCAGCTATAGATGCCAACAGCACTTGCAACAAGCAGAACTGAAGGTGGATTGTTTGCTTCATTGATTGCCTTGGCTAATAATTTCGTGGATTCTACACGACTATCTACTAGTCTTTTTCGCATAGCCGGTGTCCATCTCTGAAGGATAGGCTCACCGCTTAAATGGATTATAGCATGGAAACCATTTATCTTATTTGACAGATTAGTATAGTCATGGCTGAAGTCATCTCTCGAAAGAGAGGATACCTCATGCTTTAGGTTTTTAAGAAACGATGTTATCTCACTACCAACTAGTCCTGTTGCGCCACTGACGAGAATTTTCATTGTGTTTTTTTTAATTCTTTAATGAGGAACACGTGTAAATTAAAAGGAATTGATATATAGTTAATTAATGTTCAAACTAGAGAAATTGTTTAAATAGTGCTATAAAATTTGTACTTAGTCTGCTTCTTCTGTTAGTAACATGAGGGTAGGAATATAAAATATTGCGGAGTTGACTTCTGGCGCAAATGTGAAATCTGTCTCCATATTATGGATTTTCAGCAATGGTTTGAATCGCTCAACTCTCAAAAGTGTTATTTTGGTTAAGGCCTCTAGCTGCTGGTAACTGACACAGGTAAGGCGAAGGCTGCCATTAGCTATCAGCGAGTAGCCAGTTGCTATTAAACTACAGTCTCATAATCACGAATTGCAAATGAAGCGTGGTGAAGAGCTAGCCCTTTTGGGGAAACTTCTCCGCCTCGCCGTTTCTTTGCCTTCGGCTCCGCTCAGGCAACGACCCGGTGGTTGAGCGAAGTCGAAACCCGGTGGTTGAGCGGAGTCGAAACCACTGTATTCCAGTTCCTCTCCCGTTCCTCTCCTGTTCTCCTCTTATGC
>JAJTBW010000284.1 GCA_021286705.1 Sphingobacteriia bacterium | reverse complement strand
ACTTGCCAAAAGTATTCAGGGTCATGAGTTATGATTGTTGAACCTGTGGCTTTCTCTGTTGCGTTATCTCCGAATCCCATAGGCTTTAAGGCAATATATTGGTTATTCATTTTTCTATAACGGCTTTCAGGGTTAAATCTGCTATACGCTACACATTCAAACCAATAAAGATTCTTTGCCATATAGGTTTCTAAATAATATTCTTTCGTCTGCTTGGTTTGATTGTTCCAATTTGCGTCATCGTTCAAAACAAGCGGTGTCCCCGAAATTAAACGCTCTCGAACTTCAGCTATACTCAACAAATTACCGTTTTCATCTTTTACGTAGGCGTTAAACGTCGGGTCAATCCATAACCATTTTTGTAATTGAGTGGAATATACGCTGTTTATTACGTGGCAATCCTGGTCTTTTTCATCTTTTGGAAGACAGGTAACATATCGGGAAGGAATCCCCATAGAAAGATACATTTCGTTGAGAGCTATGGCCAAATGTCTGCAATTTACACCCTTGCCTGTTGATTTGTGGTAGTTGTATATATCAATAGCATCAAATTCGCAAAGGGCATAGTTGCTTCCGTTGTGCTTAATTGCATTATGAATAAAATTCAAGATATTGATAATTTTTGATAATTCATCTCCATTGCCGGCTACGGAATCTAACTTAAAAAAGGTCCTGACTTCTTTCAGATTATAATCTTCGGGCGATTGATATGAAAATTGTGGTAAAGAATCTGTATTTTCTTTTTGATAACCTTGTGCGCTTTGAAGCTGAACCAACTTATCGAACTGTTTAATCCGGTCTAAGAGGGCAATAAATTTTTTCTCTTTACGTACATTATCTAAGTCACTGTCAGTTGTGGCGTGCCTGTAGTCCGAATATCCTAATTCTATCGCTTTTTCAAATGCTGCGGTAGCTTGTTTCTTTCGATTTGACAATGAGTATGTACACGCTAAATTGTAGTATGTTCCTGCTTTAATGCGTTGTAGGGAAAGTTGAAATTTAGCTGTTTCATCGGGAGATAGTTTTAAATTTTCAACCAACCTCAACATTTCTTTCAAAAACATTTCGGTTTGTTTGTATTCCTTTTTGTTGTAATACTCCTTGTATTGGCTTTCAACTTTGTTAATGTCTGAAATAAAAGTATTGAATGCCTGCGAATCTGTTTGCCCAAACCCAGCAATCGAAATAAAAATAAAGGCGATAAAAATAAATGCTTTTTTCATGTTTTTTGTATGCTTATAGGGTATCATCCTGCTCTTACGGCTTTGCAGGTGTTGCCTTAATTAGTGATGGTAAATAAATAGCGAACGGTGTCACCGCACACATTGCATCGCAACAGTTGGCAACAGGATCAGTATAAGAGATTGTGGACTTCGTCATTGTCTGCTGCTACCAGAGATGATGCGGGCAAAAAACTACTAAGCACATATCAGCCAGCCTGTAACTCCAAGCGTATGTTATGTGTTAGCAGCTCCTGGTTGTATGTAATTTATCCGGTCTTTCTGTGTCACAAGCAAGTCAATAAGATTAGTCTTGAACTGCTTTTGAAGATTTACTTTTCTCAAATTGTCTAATCAGCGCATATGCAAAAGGAAAAATTAAGGTCAAGAGTATTTCTTTTTTTTGGAAATTCAGTTCGAATATTACTATTGCTAATGCACTCAGAAACCAGACAATTCCTATTGACAAGAAAAAGTTGTGAAAAAAAAATTTTGAGTTATTCATCATATTAAACTTTTGAAGTTGGTTATAGATTTTTTTAAGCGTATTTTCTTTATTTATAGAAGCTGCATTTTCATCATAATCAAGGGCAACAAAAATACTTTTTTTTGTGTAATTTCTTGGATTTACTTCGCCAGCTTCAATTCGTTGTAAAGTTCTTACGTTAAGATTACATTTTTCAACTAATTCTTCCTGGGTCAACCCTTTGCTTTTCCTTAGTTCGATTATTTTTTTACCTAATTCCGGTTGTTTCATTGCACTCCAAATTTTTGACAAAGATATAATATTAGTGAATAGATATCCTCAATTCCTGAGGTATTTCTCCCGACTTTCTCCCGACATTCAGGCGATTTATTTGATTATTCAGTCGCTCGATAAGCCGTACTTCCCAGTCGAAATGAGCAAACGTTTTCTTTTTACCTTAAAAGGGATCATACTATACTAGTCCACGAGTCACAAATTATTGTCGTCAAGCCATAACCTAAACCTCCTTTCGTTTTCATACCACAATGCAATACTCATAAACGTACCAGCTATAAAAGCTCCCAACGCAACACATAAACTTGTTTCAATTATAGTTTCGCTTTTCCCCATAATTGCTTTTGTAATTACAGTAACTACCAATGAAAACACTGAATATACCGCCCCCGAAGTCAAACAGAAAAACAACTTACTTTTTGTTCTCCAAAACTTCCAAAAATGAATTGTCTTTTTTCCAAATACGATCATGGTTCTAATTATTCATTTTGATAAAATATGTTTTTTGAGAAATAGTATTGATTTCTTGCCGGTTTCTTTCTTAACATGTTGTATAGAAATGATCATACTTACAACTAATAAAACCATAGACATAATTGTAAGATACGACCCGGCATTGTTCGACCAACTTAAATCGTTATAATCTATAACAAAAACAAACTCACCACATATTCCAAGAATTGCAAGTATTAAAAGCCCGATACGTACTTGATTCATAAATTCAGATTGAAAAAGAATTAATTCATACCATGTCAAACCAACAACGTGGGAAGTCGGTCGGCAACTATACTTCCTTCGCTCAAGAAAGAGGCAAAACTACCAACTATTTTCAATAAAAGCAAACTTTGCAACCTTTTCTCGCAAGTATCATTCCTTGCTCTTCTATAGGATTAAGAAAACTATAGATACCCAGCAAAATGACAATTTCCTAGGGTATCT
>JAJTBW010000283.1 GCA_021286705.1 Sphingobacteriia bacterium | reverse complement strand
CACCTTCTCCTGTCAATAGCCATTCAGGAGAAACTCCAAAGTCGTTAATCAGATGGGATAGCCATACCATTTGAAAAATGTTTCGTTCCGGATTCTGACGCAGCTGGTACAGATTCCGTCTGTTGATTGAATACCGATCTGTAAAAGTTTTCTCACCTCTAATAATCTTATTCGCTTTTAGAGTGTCAATCACTTTGAAAAAACGCATTACAATTTCCGCATTACTCATTGATGTAGCTGTTTTGAAGTTGATTCAGTTCTTCTAAATACTCACCCAGGTTTGCATCTTCTTTTCCAGCCTGAACAAATGACCGGTCAATTTGAATTTGGGTTGCCTGAATTTCTTTTACGAAATCATCAGCTGATAATCTTTTGGCTACTGCTTTTTTGTAAAGTTCCAGCAGTAGTTTCAGTTGTTCGTTGTTCATACAAAAAGTTGTTTTTTAGTTTTTCCTACATTAACCGGATAAATGTTGACATTAACTGGGTTTGTGTTTTCATTTACTGAGTTTCTGTTTACATTAATCGGGTTATTGTATACATTTATCGAGTTATGTTTTCTTTATATATAATCTATATATAAGAGAATTATATATGTATATATATAATATTTACTTTGGACTTTTCTGTAGTACATTAACCCGGTTAATGTTGACATTAACTACGTTTATGATTACATTAATTGAGTTTCTGTTTACATGAAGCTAAGTATAGTATATTATCAATATATTAGTTGTTAGTATTTGTAATATATAATTGCATTATTTGCCTCGAATGTCGTTTTGCAACTGTGTTATTTTTTGTTGGCAATCTTCAATCAGTGTAAGCAGGCGACTTATTTGTTCATCTTTTTCTTTGATTCTTTGCAACTGTTCGGCTATTATATTCATTAGGTTCTTTGCTTCTGACTCGTCTACAGTGATAACTTCCTTTTCCCTGATATTTGTTTTAATATGCTGTATTTCAGGAAATCTTTCTTTGAGTCTTTCCAGGATTTCTTTTGAAATTTCGTACCGACCACGTTCTATGGATGAGATGTATGGTTGCTTAACACCCAATATGTTGGCGAGTTCACTTTGTTTGAGTTTATTCTCATCCCTTAGTTTGCGAAGATCAAGTTCCATTGTTAAATAAATTTAATCGGGATAAATATATAAGTGATTCATAGGAATATATATAAATATATTAGTATGTTTGCATATATAATTTAAAGCGAATGCAAATATATTAAAATATATATAAGTAACAAAGTATTAATCAAAAAAGTTTTTATGTTATGAATTTGTCAAACTTCTATTACAATTTGCCTGAAAGAAGTGCTCCAAAAAGCGATTTTATCAGAAAGGTAGCCCGCCGATGCAATGTAGGGGAACCAACCGTGAGAATGTGGGTAAAAGGAAAATGTAAACCCAGTATGAGTGAACACATGAAAGTATTGTCTGAAGAAACCGGGATAAACATCAACGATTTATTTTAATGGACACCGTTTTTAATTTTTGTACCGTGCATGATACGACTAATCGGATGATGACGCAGAAATTAGAACAATTTACAATCGTCACTGATTGGCAACGTACAACTATCAAAGTTTTCAAAGGGAACGATTTCGTCCAGTCGATAAATTTCGGAGAAATCTACTTTACGATTGGCGATTTTGAAAATTTATTGAGAAACGTAGAACTTAGTGCTAATCAATTAAAGGTATTTAATGATGCTTGACCCAAACACACCAATCTGGCAATTAACCGTAGGTCAGTTTATCGAATTAGTCGAAAGCCAGCAGCCAAAGATTGAATTAAATACAGCTCCTGAAAAGGAAGAGTTTTTAAACACCGATGAAGCCTGCCAGTATTTGAAAATCAGCAAAGCAACGCTATTCAGGTGGAGAAAGGTCGGATATCTCAAATCCGATAAGGTGGGCGGGATTCTCCGGTTTCGAAAAAGTCAATTAGATTCCATATTAACTTCAAATCAATAATCATATGTTTGGATTAGTTTTTACAAGTAAAAAACGGCTTAATCAGCTGTTAATCACAAATCAACAATACAAATCAATGTGTGATGAGCTTAACAGCGAAATTGAAGTGCTTAAAGAGGAATTATTCAAGTACAAGCCATCCAAGGGGAAGAACGGACGATTTATAAAAAAGAAAAAATCATGAGATTAGAATTGAAACAACTTAACATTACCCGTTTCAGGGGACTTCAAAACATTTCTTTTAGTTTTGAAGAGCCCGAAACATGGATTTACGGAAGGAATGGTTCCGGCAAAACATCACTCTTTGATTCATTTGTTTGGTGTTTGTTTGGAAAGGATCACCTCGGAAGAGCAGACTATGAAATCAAACCTTACGACAAAGCCGGGAAAATTATTCCCAGAACCGATGTCGAAGTAGAAGCGATTATTTTAGTGGACGGAGCAATGCGCAAACTACGTCGATGCTATCAGGAAGTTTGGGTAAAACCAAAAACTGAAATCGAAGAGGTATCCAAAGGGCACACAACTGAATATTTTATCGATGATGTAAAAGTCAGTAAGTCCCGCTATGATAATCTTGTATCTACATTGTGTGATGACATTGTTTTTAAAACCATCACCAATCCGCTTTTTTTCACCAGTCTAAAGCAAGACGAGCAGCGAAAACTTTTGTTTTCAATGGTAAGTATTACGGATGAAGAAATAGCCGAAGAAAACGATGATTTTAAAAAATTGCTTTCTGATTTGACTGGAATTTCAATCGAAGAATACAAAAAGTCGATAAATACGCAAAAAGCACGTATTAAACCCGAGTTAACAGGACTTCCCGAAAGGATAGCCGGACTTAAAGAAGGGATGCCTGAAATGCCTGATGAAGCAAGAATATCTTCTGAGATTTCATTAAAACAGGCTCTGGTTGATGAAATCGAACAAGCGCTGAATGATGCTGCAGCTAATGCTGAAAATCAAAACAGGGTTCGTATGT
>JAJTBW010000073.1 GCA_021286705.1 Sphingobacteriia bacterium | reverse complement strand
TCAGAAAATCAAAAAATATAAACCTCAGCTGGAACAATCCACTGCATAATCTGGGTTTATGACTTCTTTAAATTAGACATAATTATTCTGGTGGAAAATCCACATATTGTAATATTGCATTATAGTTGTGTCTAGTAGTAGGTGGCTCTTAGCATCTCATGTTTCCCTTTAGGCCCTTTTAATCTGGTTACGTCAAATCCATTCTTTCGTAGGCCATTTTTTACAGTTCCGCTGGTAGCAAATGTTACCAAGACCGAACCCGGTAATAGAGCATGTCTGATTTTACCGAAGATTTCTTCTGACCATTGAGCTGGTTGAAATGAGGGGGCAAAAGCATCAAAGAAGATTAGCCTTATAGTCTCCTCTTTAAAACTCATCTGTTCTATTGACCGATGGTGTTTGATAATTGAAAAATAGGGATGTATTCTGTGAGCCTGCTCATCCCAGGGTGTCTCATGCATTTTTGTAAGCCATTCGGATGCTTGAAGAGGATCAATAAATTGGGGGTAGTTAAGCTCTTTATAGATATCTTGTTCCAAAGGATAGAGCTCACAAGTTGAGTAAACTACTCTTATTTTCTTATTCCATGCTTCAGATGCGATAAGAAGAGCATTTAGCCCTGTTCCAAAGCCCATTTCGAAGATGGTAATATAATCGAATCTGTCTGCCAGATAATTAAATCCCGCTTCAAGATAAACATGCCTCGATTCTTGTAATGCCCCATGTGTAGAGTGATAATGCTGTCCACTCTCATGATGGAAAATGGTATGACTACCATCATCTGTTACAACAAGACACCTGGAATTATGATTATCGCTCTTTTCTTCTCTGGAAAACATAGATTCATATTGTATTGACTGGTTCAACTGCTATTGTACAAGTTAGGGTTAAAAAACTTCTGAGTTAAGTCGGTATGGTCTAATCATGAATATGCATGTTGAAATACAAACGGTTGTTGACAAAGTTAGTTCAGTGAGAGTAAATTTTTTTCTTTTTACGAAAAGTTAACTTTTAGCGTAGATTTATTTTTATCTGGTAGTTCCTCTCTTTAACTATTTTGTTTTTTCATTTTGCCCTTGATGATTTGTTATCAGTTGAAGATAAGGAGTGTAGGCTTTTTTTTCCTGACTTCTTTCTTAACCTGACAGATTGGCCTAAATTTACATCATGGATGAAATGAAGAATAACTCGACCGGTAACAGACCTGAGAACAGGAGAAAACGTACTACCCCATTAGGGATAAACCCTATAGACATTGGCGGTCGTGTACCACCCCAGGCATTGGATGTAGAGGAGGCGGTTCTTGGGGCTATATTAATAGAAAAGAACGCATTATCTGCTGTGATTGATCAGCTTAAGCCTGAGGTGTTTTATAAGGATGCTCATCAGAAGATCTATTCTGCTATACAGAGGCTCTTTCATAAGAGCGAGCCTGTGGATATTGTAACGGTTGTTAATGAGTTGCGAACCATGGGCGAGCTTGAGGCTGTTGGTGGTGCTTTCTATGTTGCACAATTGACAACTAGGGTTACCTCGAGTGCTAATGTTGAGTTTCATGCCAGGATTATTGCTCAAAAACATATTCAGCGCGAGATGATCAGAGTTTCTAATGAGATTCTGGTGGAGGCCTATGATGAGTCAACCGATGTTCTGGGTCTGCTGGATAAGGCTGAAGCTAAGCTCTTTGATATCTCTGAGAATAATTTCCGTCGTGGTTATGATACCATGCAGGTTTTAGTGAAAAAAGCCGTTGATGAGATTTCCAAAGCCAGAGAGCAGGAGGGGCACTTCACGGGGGTTCCCTCTGGTTTTAGTGATTTAGATAGGGTTACTTCGGGTTGGCAGCGTTCTGACTTAATTGTTCTTGCGGCTCGTCCCGGTATGGGAAAGACTGCGCTTACGCTTAGTATGGCTCGAAATATGGCTGTGGAGCATAAGCGGGCTGTTGCAGTTTTCTCTCTTGAAATGTCTGCTGTACAGTTAGTGACCCGTCTCGTTGCCTCGGAAAGTGAGCTCTCATCTGAGAAACTTCGTAAAGGCGATCTTGCCGACTACGAGTGGGAGCAGTTACACTCTCGCATCACCGCATTAATTGAAGCCCCCATTTTTATTGATGATACTCCTGCACTATCGGTATTCGAACTCAGAGCCAAGTGTCGTCGTTTAAAGGAGCAGCATAATATTGATATGGTTATGATTGACTATATTCAGTTGATGACTGTTGGAGGAGATGGTAAAGGTAATCGTGAGCAAGAGATCAGTACTATATCAAGGTCTTTGAAGGCATTGGCAAAGGAGTTAAATATTCCGGTTGTTGTTTTATCCCAGTTAAACCGTTCTGTAGAATCTCGACCGGGGTCAAAGCGACCCGTGTTAAGCGATCTTCGTGAGTCGGGCGCTATTGAGCAAGATGCTGATATTGTATTGTTCATATACCGGCCGGAGTATTACAAAATAGATCAGTTTGAAGATGGTTCTCCAACGCAAGGCAAAGGTGAGATTATTATAGCAAAGCATCGTAATGGTGCTCTGACGGATGTTAGACTTCGCTTTGTAGCTCAATTTGCCCGTTTTGAAGATGATATCCCTATTGATTACTCAAAATTTAATAGAATGGCACCAACCGGGGGCTTTGATGGGGCTCAGGTTGTTACTCTTTCCTCTAAGATGAATGATGAAGAGGCACCTTTCTAGGATAATTTCAGCTATTTTTTTTCGTTTCTCCCTTTATCTAGTGGCTATTACTTATTCGACTGAAGAGTTGATGAGTTGTATTCATTTGAGATGATTTTTTCTACTATTGGTATCTCATACAACAATTGAGAAATTAACGAAACTGACATGAAGAAGATTATTACGTTTTTATTACTGCTAATCCTTGTTTTTAAGGTTCAGGGGGCGTTTATTTTGATTCCAATGGATGATACGCAGAAAAATCATTTAAAGGCTTATGGGGTGGCGTACTGGGCTTTAGAGCAAGATATTACCATACAATGGTTGCTTAACTATCGTGGTGGAAGTTTCCTCTTCCCTTATTCTAAACAATTAGCTGGAATATGCGCGTTACGTGGTGTCAGTACTGAATCGCTTGCTGATGTGCAGGCCTCCTCGATTTTAAATACAATTTCTGATCCGGCAGAAAACATGGATGCGGTTCCTCTGCATAAGGCACCCAAAATTGCGGTCTATAGTCCTAAGAATAAACTGCCTTGGGATGATGCTGTGACACTTGTTCTAACTTATGCTGAGATCCCGTATACGGTGGTCTATGATGATGAAGTTTTGGCGGGTGTGCTTCCGACTTATGATTGGTTACATCTGCATCATGAAGATTTTACAGGCCAATTTGGAAAGTTCTGGTCGCGTTATCGTAATGCTGCATGGTATCAGGAGGATGTTAAAATATCACAGGAGGCTGCTGTTCGTAACGGATTTACAAAGGTTTCTCAGCTAAAGCTTGCCGTTGCTAAGAAGATACGCGATTTTGTTGCAGGCGGTGGATATATGTTTGCAATGTGTTCTGCTCCTGATAGCTATGATATTGCTCTGGCCGCAGATGGAGTTGATATTTGTGACGTTATGTTTGATGGCGATCCGATGGATCAGAATGCGCAAAGCCGACTTAATTACAACAATTGTTTTGCTTTCACCGATTTCAAGATTAGTACCAATCCTGCAGAATATGAGATAAGTGATATCGATATTGATCCGCAGACCAGGGGTATCGTTGAGAAAAATGATTTCTTTACTCTGTTTGAGTTTTCGGCAAAATGGGATGTTGTCCCCGCTATTCTTTGCCAGGATCATACCCAGATTATCCCAGGTTTTATGGGACAGTCTACCGCTTTCAGGAAAAGCCGATTAAAGCCTAATGTCCTTGTTATGGGAGAGAATAAATCGGCTGATGAGGTTCGATACATTCACGGAGAATTTATGAATGGCACCTGGACATTCTTAGGAGGACATGATCCTGAGGATTACCAACACTTCGTTGGTGACCCAGTGACAGATCTTGATTTACATCCCAATTCACCGGGATACAGGCTAATATTGAATAATATTCTGTTCCCCGCAGCTAAAAAGAAGAAACAGAAGACCTAGTCTACTACTTTATTTTGTTGCTTTTAATAATCTGCCGGTATCTGGAATGATTGATAAAATAGCGGACTGCCATCCTCGTTTATTTCGGATATTGATGCTTTTATGGAGTTTGCTGTTTCTCCTTTTTGAGGATATGTAAACTTCAGTCGATCAATGGTAAATCCTGTCAAGATAATACTAGCTGATCCATCTTGTAAGTATCGAGATGAGGGGTAAAGGGTGGCTGTGTCATTCATCGTCACAATAAATGGATCATGTTGTTGGCCATTGCCCGATTCTTCTCCAAAGACAAGAAAGCTGTCATCAGTAAAAATGAGGGGTGTTGTCTCTCCCGATGAGCGTATAAAGGTCAGGTTTGCGTTATATCTTATTTGAGGGGAGTATGTCCTATTGAGTTCAATAACTGCAGATTGAACTTTGTAGTTGATTTCATCAGGGTGGTTGTTGTTTTTTTTAACATAGAGTGTAATATCACCTGAGACTTTGTGTTCTTGAACGGTATAGTCTTTCTCTGGCCTTAATTGCAAGATGGTAAGTGTGTCTCCCTGATTTATCACGGGCAGTATATAGAGTGATCCGGCTCTGACCTTTCCATCAGGGCAACGGATTCCCTTGGCTGGATAGGTTAGTGAGTAACCATTGGTGAGTTTTGAGAGGGTTCCTGAATCAAGGTTACACGGTAGGCTGTCGGCTAGATAGTTTGTGGTGGCTATCTTGTAGGTTGTTCTGAAGAGATCTCTGAAGAGGGTCTGAGCTAGCGCAAGATCTTGGGCTGTTCTCTTTTGATAGCTAATATCACCTGATTTATTGTCTTCTACCGAGCAAGATGAAATTGCGAGAATAAGAAGAAGAGCAAGTGATGTTGTGATTTTTAGTGAGTTAAGCTGTAGTTTCATGAGTAGGTATTCTAGTATAAATAACAAATTGACATGCGGGAGCCTCGTCAGTTGAGGCAAGATACTCACTTGAGGTAACCTGCCACTGCAAAGGGTCTATATCAGGAAACCATGTGTCAGCATCAAACGAGCCATCAACATGGGTTATGTGCATAGTAGAGACTAAAGGAAGCATCAGCCGGTAGATAGAGGCACCTCCAATCACAAATGGGGTAGAGCCTTCAGGGCATAGTTCCAATGCCTTTTCGGCTGAGTCCGCCTTGAAGACTCCTTCGGGAAGGTCAATGTTTCCATTGGTAATCACGATGTTTAGTCTTCCGGGAAGTGGTTTAACGTGCAGTGATTCCCATGTTATACGACCCATGATTACCGGGCAACCAAGCGTGACTCTCTTGAAGTATTTTAGATCGGCTGGAATATGCCAGGGCATAACACCGTCTTTCCCAATTGCTCTGTTTTTATCAATAGCAACAATCAATTTTAACTCTTTTATCATTAGAAATATTCGTGTGTTTTATTGGATCAAAAGGTTACGAAACGTTAATTCTGCTGGAACGATAATGGTCACGATTACTATAAAAGAAGTTTGACCCTTGTGGAGATTAAATGGCGATATCTCCTTTTATGTGTGGATGAGAGGTGTATCCTACAAGTTGAAAGTCTTCGTATTTAAAGTCATCAATACTTTTAATTTCAGGGTTTAGCATCATCTTAGGAAGAGCATATGGTTCGCGGCTGAGTTGGAGTTTGACCTGATCTAAGTGATTTAGGTAGATATGGGCGTCGCCAAGTGTTTGAATCAAAACGCCCGGTTTAAGATTAGTTACCTGAGCTGCCATGGTAAGGAGTAGGGCGTACGAAGCGATGTTAAAGGGAACTCCCAGAAAGATATCTGCAGATCGTTGGTAGAACTGCAATGATAGAGTTCCATTTGAGACATAGAATTGATATAAGATGTGGCAAGGTGGAAGCTTCATCTCCGGTAGATCGGTGACGTTCCAAGCACTTACGATATGGCGTCTGGAGAAAGGGTTTGATTTAATATCAGCAATAACTTTAGCTAACTGGTCAACGGCACCCCCGTCTTTATCTGGCCACGATCTCCATTGGTAACCATAGATTGGACCAAGGTTGCCGTCATCTTCGGCCCATTCATCCCAGATAGTTACTTTGTTTTCATTAAGATATCGGGTGTTTGTACTTCCTTTTATAAACCATAGCAGTTCATGAATAATGCTTCTTAGATGAAGTTTTTTGGTAGTTAAGAGTGGAAACCCTTCAGAAAGGTCAAAACGCATTTGATAACCAAAGACACCAATGGTTCCTACACCGGTTCGATCTATTCTCTCATCGCCATGAGTCAATACGTGCTGAAGAAGTTCCTGATATACCTTCATTTTATGCTTATTTCGTAATATAAGTTATCCTCCTTAGTAATCTGCATTAGAGGATAATGATCGAATTAATAACTCAGTTATACTGATTTTGTTTTTTCTGAACTGATTTAATCAGTTTATATGCTTCCTGTTCGCTCTGCCATAAGAAAGAGGCTGTGGATAGCGTATCTTGGTTCGTGAAAAAGAGTTCTATAGTTTGAATAATTTCCGGATGGTTAATCTCTACAGAGGCAAAGTCTTCGGCTGGATATAGTCTTCTGGCCGGGTCAGCAGGAACAGCGATTATAATTGGTAAATTAATATTATCGGCTGATAGCGTCAGTAGGGCAATGGGTATTGCTTTGACAGCTGCGTTTTTGGGAATACTTTGGCCTACCAGTATTAATGAGAGATTAGTCTTGGTATTCCCGATAGTAATCAGAGTAGATGGTACTCTAGTTATTGAAAAGAGGCAGGGCAGCCCGGATGGCTGCTCTGCCTCACTGTTTATCTTATATGCATGTAAAAAACCTTCTTTTATAAAGACCTTGGTTGAAGCCGTAGCGATGGTCTCTTGTCCAATAGCATTAACGAGATAGTTATCGGTTAAGGCGGGTAGTTGGTCTTTTGAGCTAAAAGAACATGAATTGAAAGCAAATAGAAGAGTTACCAGAAGTAGAGCGTATCTAAAATACTTATTATAATTCATCTAATCTTTGCTTTTACTTTCACGACAAAGATAGGCGTTCTTACGTTTTCAACAAGGTAATTGGCAATAACCGTTTGTTGATTTACGAGAGAATTCCCGCTAAAGTGGCTGATAAGTAGGATGCCATAGTACCTATGATCATTGCTTTAAAGCCAAACTTGGCGATATCTGCTCTTCTTTCCGGCACCAGGGCTCCAATGCCGCCTAATTGGATAGCCACCGAGCTGAAGTTGGCAAAACCGCAGAGGGCAAAGCTAGCGATGATAATAGATTTAGGAGAGAGCATTCCTGAGTTAATCATAGGAGAGAGGTCGGTATAAGCAACAAACTCATTAATTACCATTTTTGTACCCATCAGACTACCTACAGCTTGAGCATCAGCGAGGGGAACACCCATGGTCCATGCAAAGATTGAAAATACAGCTCCGAAGATACCTTTGAGAGTAAGGTGGTTAAGGTCGATACCAATAGTACTGAGAGAAAGACCTGTCCATGAGAGGAAGTTACCGAAATAACCCAGTAGGGAGTCAATTAAAGCAATAAGAGCAATGACTCCTATTAGCATGGCAATAACGTTCAGAGAGATTTTCATGCCATCAGAGGCGCCGTGGCTAATGGCATCCATGAGGTTAGCTTGTTCTTTTTTTATCTCCAACTTTACAGAGCCTTTAGTCTCTGATACCTGGGTTTCAGGATATACAATTTTAGAGATTACTAATGCTCCCGGAGCTGCCATCAAGCTAGCCGCAAGAAGGTATGAAGCAGGAACTCCCATTGAGATATAGATAGCCATAACACCACCAGCAATAGTAGCCATTGAGCCAGCCATTGAGGCAAGTAATTCTGATTGGGTCATTCCTGATAAATAAGGCCTAATCATGATTTGGGCTTCAACTTGTCCAACGAAGGCACTAGCAACATTTGATAGGGCTTCACTACCACTAACACGCATTACCCAATGTACACCACGAGCAAATAGGGCAACGATACGTTGCATTATTCCAACATGATAAGCTATAGCAACCAAAACACAAACAAAGATGATGGTAGGCATCAGGATAAAGATGAACATACCCATACGCTGCATGCCAGCGGGTAAGATTGCCGTTACATTAGTCAGATCTCCAAATACGAAGGCTGCACCTTCTTTTGAAAAGTCAAGGATTTTGTTGATTCCTTTTCCTAAAAAGAAAAAGATATCTTGTCCCAAAGGAACTTTAAGAATGAAGACAGCCAAAGCAAGCTGTAACAGAATACCTGTAATGACCGTGCGGTAATTGATAGCTTTTCTGTTGTTTGACCATAGAAAGGCCAATCCAAAGATTAAAGCAATACCGATGATTCCTGTAAATCTTTCCATGCGTAATTGGATATCGTGTGTAAATGTGATTAGTTTATTGCTGCAAATGTAAAAAGAGTCTCTACAACAGACTGCATTGAGCTATAAATCACTGCTAGCCGCGACTTCTTCTCTTTAACTCGTCTCTGATAAGTGAGGCTTTTTCATATAACTCAGCCATGATAGCCTTCTCCATTTGTATCTGAAGTTCTTCGTTAGTTAACTCTGACAAATCGTATGGCTCTTTTGTCTCCTCCTCCTCATCATCATCTTCATCGGCCATATCCATAAACTCTTTTTCAAAATCCTCTTCTTCAAAGTCAAAATCCCCCTTTTTGTTTTCAGTCTCTTCCGGATCAATGTCAATCATTTCAACCGCTGCACTATCCAGAACTTCCGGTGTAGTGTATATGGGGCATTTAAAGCGTAATGCAAGTGCAACCGCATCGCTGGTACGAGAATCTATCTCTACCTCCCGGTCTCCATCTGTGCAAATGAGATAAGCATAGAATATACCCTCGGCTAATCTATGGATGATAACCTCCTTCAAGGTGATCCCAAATGATAAGGAAAATGTCTTAAACAGGTCATGTGTTAAAGGCCTGCTTGGCTTCATCTTTTCGAGCTCCAATGCAATAGATTGGGCTTCAAAACCCCCTATAATGATAGGCAAGCGACGTGTTCCTTCAGTTTCCCCTAAAATCAATGCATACGCACCGTTTTGTAACTGACTGAAAGACATACCAATAATTTCAAGTTTTATCTTTTCCATCCTGTTCTTTGTTGTTCCTATCGGTTAAATTGGTTGTAAATAACAAATAAAACATATTGGGGCATGTAAAGCTACAAAATTATAGCTACAAATTCATTAAGAAAGCATGCGCCTGATAGTGTTTGTTTATCAGTTTGTTATAGTGTTTGACAAAATTTTTTTTCAAACTAAGTCGATAATACATTTCGATTCATATATTTGTTCAGTAACACTAATCAACAGATAACCTATGAGAAAGTTTATTTCACTTACCGCGGGATTGGCTTTGCCTGCCCTTGCGATGGCAAGCGAAGCCGATTTAAAAGTGCCTAATTTAGGTGACACCTATTTCCAATCGCTTGGTATGAACGGACACACTTTGCTATTATGGGGCACTCTGATAGTAGCCGCTGGTTTACTATTTGGTCTTTGGCAGTTCCGTCAGATTCGCAATCTTCCTGCTCATCGAAGCATGCTCGATGTTGCTAATATCATTTATACCACTTGTAAAACGTACCTATTTCAACAGGGACGGTTTTTAATGATTCTTTTTGCAATTATCGGCTCAGTTATTGCCGCATATTTTGGTTTTCTTTCCGAACCTAAAGCGGTTGCTGCCGGTGAGATCAGTCGCGGTTTATTTGTAATCAATGTACTTGTATGGACTATCCTTGGTATTCTTGGTTCATATAGTGTAGCATGGTTTGGAATTCGTATCAACACTCTGGCAAATGCTCGTACCTCATTTGCTGCCTTAAGAAAAAAACCTTACAGTGTGATGAGTATCCCTCTTCAAGCTGGTATGAGTGTGGGTCTGCTTCTTATTAGCGTTGAGCTGATTATGATGATCTTTATTCTCCTTTTTGTTCCGGGGGATATGGCAGGTGCTAGCTTTATTGGTTTTGCAATCGGAGAATCACTCGGAGCTTCTGCTTTGCGTATTGCGGGTGGTATTTTTACTAAAATTGCTGATATTGGTTCTGATTTAATGAAGATTGTCTTTAAAATTGGTGAAGATGATCCTAGAAATCCTGGTGTTATTGCCGACTGTACAGGTGATAATGCAGGTGATAGCGTTGGTCCTACCGCCGATGGTTTTGAGACATACGGGGTAACCGGTGTTGCTCTTATCAGCTTTATCATTTTAGCTGTAACTAATGTAGAGTTTCAAGCTAATCTTATCGTATGGATTTTCGCCATGCGTATACTGATGGTATTTACTTCTGTTTTCTCTTTTGTTGTCAATGAAAAGATCTCGAAGAGTCTTTATGCGAAAGCTGATCATTTCAATTTTGAGCAACCTTTAACTAATCTTGTTTGGATTACCTCTCTTGTTTCTATCCTTGTGACTTTCGGCGTGAGCAACCTTCTGCTAGCTAATAGTGCTCTTGAGGCAGCAGAACCTGGTCTCTGGTGGAAATTAGCTACCATTATCTCTTGCGGAACTCTTGCCGCAGCATTGATTCCCGAATTGACTAAAGCCTTCACAAGTGCCAAGTCGAGACACGTTGAGGAGGTTGTTAATGCTTCTCGCGAAGGTGGTGCCTCTCTTACCATTTTAAGTGGTATGATTGCTGGTAACTTCTCTGCTTTCTGGAAAGGGATGCTTATGGTCTTCCTGATGTTTGTTGCTCTCTTTACTGTTCAAACAATCCATACAGATCCTATTACTGGTAATACTCTCTTTGGTATTTATCCGGCCATCTTTGCTTTTGGACTAGTTGCCTTTGGCTTCCTTGGTATGGGTCCTGTGACTATTGCGGTTGACTCTTATGGCCCTGTGACAGATAATGCTCAAAGTGTTTTTGAACTGAGTCGTATCGAGCAGATCCCCAATGTCAAGGAGGAGATCAAACGCGACTTTGGATTTGAACCTGATTTCGAGAAAGGGAAACATAATCTGGAGGAGAATGATTCTGCCGGAAATACCTTTAAGGCTACAGCTAAACCCGTATTGATCGGAACTGCAGTCATTGGTGCTACTACTATGATCTTCGCTATTATCCTGGTTTTAAAGAATACGATCTTATCAAACGGACAGAGTTTGTTGAATATTCAATTAACTGATCCTTCCGTTATTTTAGGTCTGATTACAGGAGGTGCAGTTGTTTATTGGTTCACTGGTGCTTCAATGCAGGCAGTTACTACTGGAGCATACCGTGCGGTTGAGTTTATTAAAAAGAACCTCAATCTTGAAAAAGAGGAGGCCGATATTGAGGACTCAAAGGCTGTCGTGAAGATTTGTACCCAGTATGCTCAGGCTGGTATGTGGAATATATTCGCTGTTATCTTTACTCTTACCCTTGCATTTGCTTTCTTCTCACCGAATTTCTTTGTTAGTTATCTGATCTCAATTGCCGTATTCGGACTATTTCAGGCTATGTATATGGCAAATGCCGGTGGCGCATGGGACAATGCTAAGAAAGTCGTTGAAGTTGATCTTAAAGAGAAGGGCTCTCCCTTGCATGATGCAACGGTTGTTGGTGACACGGTAGGTGATCCATATAAGGATACATCGAGTGTTGCTTTAAATCCAATCATTAAATTCAGTACTCTTTTCGGTCTTCTGGCTGCTGAGATCGCTATTGAGTTACTGGTTCATGCAGATAAGACACATAGCGTTAACCCTGGTCCTTATATTGGAATGGTGTTCCTTGCTATTGGTCTTTTCTTTGTCTACCGTTCGTTCTATGGAATGAGAATTAAATCATAATAGACCTACTGTCTAGGTAAAAACAAGCCTCCCTTTCGAATCAGTAGAAAGGGAGGCTTTATTATTATCTTATTGATCTGGGTTGTTCTTTTAAGTTTATCTCTTGAGGTTTTCACATTGTTTTTCTGCCCTTATGACCAGATTATTGTAATCTTATAAGTCTATTGGTTTAGGATATAGTAGAGCCGATTGAGATCAAGGTTGGTAGCGATTGCTTTATCGGGACTCCAGTGCTTCTGGCACCCACAATAGTCCAGAAATACACATTGAGAGGGGATGCCCAATGATTGCATCTCATATCCTCCCATTATTAGGTTAGGCACACAAGCTACCCCAATCAGAGCCGTATCTTTCTGCCCTTGCCATTTCTTTAGAAATCTTGAAAAATCGGAGGAGTGAGGTACTAGAAAGAGAGCCTGTGTCTCTTTTTTTAATGTCTGTTTTATCTTCCCAATGTTGCAATCAATACGACATCCGATACATTCACGAACCAAACCTGAATGGGTCGCCTTGCACTCTTTGTCTGTTACTCCTCGCATGCAAGTTGGTAAAAGGACTACCTTATTATTGGTTTTTAAGTATTCCGGACGAAGAGCCTCATTCATAATCTCGGCTCCTATCATATTCAAATGATACTCGTTTTCCTGTCTGAGGCAGAGGAGCCTATCTTCCCTATCTTTATAGTCGTCTCTGTTTGAATTAATGAAATGATTTACATTTAGCGTATACTCACCCAAAACGGATCTGGCTCTTAATTGAAACCTTTGAACAAAAGCCTCAATGCTTATTTCAAAAGCTTCCATCTCCTCAGATGTCATGGATTTCAATAGAATCTCCCAGTCTTTTAGTCTAAGAGCCTCTTCTTTATAGTCACCCGTTGCCTGTAAAAACAGAATTAGCTTTTTAAAGGTATTTAATGTAAATGTCTCCTTTTCTTGCTTTTTGTGGTTGGGTACCAGCGTTGCCATGAGTTTTCCGCGTAAAAAGTCAACGGAAGGCTTTAGACGTCGATTGCTACTCCTTATTGAATAGAGGAGTTTTAAGAGTTTCAGTTTAAACCAGCCTGTGTTTGATATTGTATCCAGATAGTTAACCTTGAATACTCCGAGCATGAGTAGTTCAAAGAGATACTCATTCTTTGTTCTTTTATTTTTGAAATCGCTTGAATTATTGATTATCTCAGCTATAAGGAGCTGGATAGAGGAGTCATTGTAATCAATTATTTCAGATGTAATAGACCTTAGTTTGTCGTAGAATTCGTAAGATTTACCCTCAGAGTCATTCAATTGATAGGTGAGAGTGTTGGTCATTTTTGTTGCCATTAATTAGGGTGCAAAGATATAGAAACCCTAGATATGATTATGCTAAATCTTTGTTAAGATTGGTGCTACCGTAGATTAGCATTTTATTTGGCAGGGGTTTAGAAAAATAGTCTCATAAATGTTGAGGTATAATGAAAAAGCCGATACGTTGAGGTATCGGCTTTTTAGTATAATCAATGATTGACTCTATTTAATGATCATTTTGCTGATTTTCCGGATGTTGTCTTTCTCAATCTGGATGATAAACATTCCTTTTTGAGCCTCTGTATTGACTTCCGCAATACCGTTAAGATCAAGTACTCCATTCATGACGGTCTGACCGGAGAGATTAATCAAGCTCCACTTTGCCAATGGTAGAGATGGGCTTTTTATTGTAAACTGTCCGTTTGAAGGCGAAGGATAAACTGATAGAGTCTCAGTTGATAAATTGTCTATACCAGTTGTGTTTGTAACTGAAACAGCAAAGGCGGCTGAATAACTACCGGTTCCACAATTATTGAGACCTCTGACTTTAACCGTTGCTTCACCAATGTAGCTATTCCAATTAACGGTAGCAGTGGTAGTTGTTCCGGAAATCGAACCTGATTCTGCCGGTTCTAGCGTCCATTCATAGCTAACAGCTGTTGTGCTTCCTGATGTAGTATATTCTGAGGAGGCACCATTGAACAGATCGACCGTTGCTGGTCCTGAGGGGGTGCCGGGTGCTGCCGGAACATTATTCACTGTAACTGCTAGATTAGAGGGGGCTCCATTGCCTGCACTGTTTTTACCAAATACGGAAACAACACCTGAAGATGCTGAGCTAGAGTAGTTGACTGCGATAGCAGTTGTACCCTGTCCTGACGTGATGGTTGCACCTGTGGGAACGCTCCATTGGTAACTGGTGGCACCAGAGATTGGGGAGATTGAGTAATTTGCAGATGATCCGGCACATAAAACATTGGTGCCTGTGATTGGGCCAGCTGCGCCAGGTAAAGAGGCAGCTTCCTGAACCACAAGAGTGCTAAGGGTAACAGGGCCTGGCTTGTTTCTGGCGAAAGCTCCGTAGAAGGTTACGTTACCGGTACCAGCAGCAGGGGCTGTCCAGCTAAAGGTCCAACTATTAGTTGTACTATTAGCATTTGAATGAGTTACATATTTTCCACTACCTACTAACTTGTTGCCTGAACCTGCGGTTAAAGTCCCTAAAAGACTACCGGAGGCATTTTGAGGGGATACTTCAAATCCCATTTTCCCTGATCCTGAAAGTGTATTGGTTGCAGTAATCGTGTAGGTTGTACCTGGAACATAGCCCGATGCAGGAATGTTTGAGGTGATAAGATTGGCGGTGGTAGTTGCTGTTCCTCCATGACAAGAGGTGCAGTTGTCTCCGTCTCCCGGAGAACCTGTCATGCCTGCCGGAGCTCCGTTGGGGTTCATGGTTTCAAAAGCGCCCAAAAGGGTAAATGCTAACCCTACAACAAGAAAAAAGAGTAATTTTCGATTCATGAGGCTCATTGTTAATTTGACTTTGTGTTTTGTCTTGCAATTACAAGATACTTGGGTTTTTTCATGGGCTTCGATTTTTCCATGTACCAAGTTCTACAAACAATAAATCTTTCTATTTGTTCCATTTTTCTTTTACTTTTAACATTATTGAATGAAATGTTTATAGATGATCAATTTTTATCGGGTTATCCTATTTGTTTACAGAGTATTGTTGTTTCTTTCTTTTCTGCTCATTGAGGGACTATTTGACCTTTCAGCGCAGAATGTCTCCTCTTTTAAGATTTCTGAGACCCCTTCTCTAACCATTTCTGTTAAGAAGTTTGATAATAGCCATGGCCTGAAGCAGAGTATGGTAAGTGATTTTCTTTTCGATAGGAGTCATTTGATGTGGGTTGCCACTGGCGGAGGTCTTCACAGTTTTGATGGCAAAGGCTTTAGATATTTTAGGACACCGAGATCAATTGATGATAACATCAGGGATGATGAGGTAATGAGGAACATTGCTCAGGATAAAGATGGAAATCTCTATGTTAGCACTAGTTCCTCTTTGTTGAAATTTAACCCTCTGCTTGGCATCTTTACTTCAATTTACTCTTCACAGGGGTCTTATCCCCAACTCTTCGCTGCTTATCCGGAAGGATATCCAATCATAAGAATACCCGAAAGTGGTTTCTGTACAGTCAATAAATCAGGTAATATAGTACCACTTGAAAAGGTCAATCAAACGGTTCCAGTTGGTTTTTTGCCGCATTGTTGGGTGAGTGATACTCTGCGTGACCAGCTTTTTATCGGCGGTGATTTGGGCCTAGTAATCATTGAGAATGTCTCTGATTTAGACAGTCTCAAGGTTAAAGTATTTAAGCAAACATCTCCGGTTGATGCTTTATCAGTTGATTCAAAAGGTTGTATTCTTTTCGCCAGTGAATCTGTGTTATATCAACAAGACGAGAAGGGGATACAGGAAAGGATTGGATCTTTAGGTAATAGAAAAGCGAAGATGCTTTTTTTTGATAAGCAGGGGACTTTATGGTTGTCTACCATTGATAGTCGTCTCTATTGTTCGTCAGATCTCAAGAATTTTTCAAGGGTGGAGGTGTTAATTACCTCTGAGGATGAGAAGTTAAAAGCATTTTTTAATACTATTATCAGCGATAGAGATGGAAACTTATGGCTGGGAACCGATTCAGATGGTTTAATATTATACTCTCAGACTGCTCTGTGGTTTAAACGGGCTGAGCTTTCTTTTGTCAGGGCTATCGAGAAGGATAAAGAGGGTGTTCTGGTAGCTTCAAATGAGAAAGGTTTGTTACATGTCTCTAATGATTGTCAGGTAGTTCAGCCCTTTGTTTTAGGAGCAAGACCTGATAAAGAGTTGATTTTTGATCTAAGTCTTGATGATTATGGCTCACTCTGGTTATTGAGTCCTTCCGGTTTATGGTGTAAATCTTCATCCGGAGTTACAAGTAATATTAAGTCAATTGCAATGACAAGTGGTAAGATTCTCGTTAATCAGGGAGATACTTTGATGCTAACTGATGGAAAGCATATCCATTGTTATAGGAAGTCTAATAAGAGGATCTCAATGGAATCACTTTGGTCGGTCAAGTTTCCTGAGGTTACTTGTTTTTCTAAATCAGGTAAGTACACTTTTATTGGAACACGTTTTGGGTTATACCTTGTAACAACCATCGATGAATTAAAGGATAGGAGTTTCTTTTCTAGCCATAATCCTCTAATTAATGCAAATATTCAGTCTTTAATCAGAACTAGTATGGGTGTTTGGGTTCTGACATGGAATGGATTACGATTAATAGATGAGAATGGCCAAAAGAAAAAGCTTCCTGCGTATTTAAAGGTGTTGGAGGATGAAGTATTATATGAATCACTTCAAGATGATTCAAAGAGACTTTGGTTCACTTCTAATAACGGGATTATATGTGTTGATTTTAAGAACGGGCGTTTTGTCCGATTTGGTATGGAGAATAACATTCAATCATTAGAGTTTAATAGGAATTCTTCTCTCAAGGTTGGTAAAAATATTTGGTTTGGAGGCATTAAAGGGGTGAATAGTATTGATCCGGAGGCAGTTTTTAGAACAGTTAAAGCACCTGTGCCTACGCTCGTTTCATTAACGGTTGCTGATTCTTTGTACACAATTGGTACTCCGTATTCTATCCCTCTGATTCGCTTAAATTACCGCAATGGATCCATAGAAGGGCAGGTTTCAAATTATGATTATTTGTTGCCAAATGCTCAAACATACTCTTTTTGGTTGGTTAACTATGATGCCGGATGGAGCAAACCTGGGAAAGATGGTCTATTCCGGTATCGGGGTTTGCCTCCCGGCAGATTCACTATGTTAGCGAAATCTTGGGATGGGTTGAATACTCCTGGAAAGGTGGTACGAATCTTTGAGGTGGTAGTTGAGCCGGCATTTTGGCAGACTGTCTGGTTTCAAATATTGCTGATGGTCTCAATTATTATTCTTGTGTCGCTTATTGTCAGACGTGTTCAGCGGGTACGTTATATGAATAGGATCGCTTTATTGGAAGCTGCGGATTCTGTAAATCGTGAGAGACTTCGTATTGCCCGGGATATGCATGATGATATAGGTGCTGGTTTAACTCGCATTTCTATGTTAAGTCGGTTTATAAATCGTGATAGGCTCGGAGATGAGAAATTTAAACAGAAGATGACCGAGGTAGGCGAAATTGCTGACCATCTGGTTGATGAGATGGGCGAGATTATTTGGGCAATGAATCCGAAGAATGATTCTCTGGCTATGTTTGTTGCGCATATAAGACATTATTTGGGGAATTACTTTAGTGATAGTTCTATAAAATTAAGTTTCGAGGTGAAGGAGCAGATCCCTGACCTTAGGTTAAGCTCTGATATAAAGAGAAATGTCTATCTCTGTTTGAAAGAGATTTCCCATAATACCCTTAAGCATTCCGGTGCAACTAAAGCGGATTTAGCCATCGATTTTGAGCCTAACTATTTGTCTTTACAATGGTGTGATAATGGCTGCGGCTTCGATCTGAAAGATAAACTGGGAAAAGGAAATGGGCTGGATAACTTAAAAAAGAGGATGTCAGAGATTGAAGGTGAGATTGATTTCATTAGTGGTTGTGATAAAGGGTGTTGTATTGTAATGAAAGTAAAGGTTGCACGGTAGAAGTTTTGAGTACCCTGATTTTAGGCAACTGGAATCTGTTTCTGGCAGGTTTGTGTTGTCAGAATGGTTGATCAACCTCTTTATTAGACAAATCACGGATAAAAATACCATTAAGATGTTATTGACAACCATATGCTTCTCTTTAACTTTGTTAATATTTACCCTAAATTGTTTCTAAGTGGCAGAGGTATACAGTGTTTGTATTGTTGAAGATGATGATTTGGTTCGTGAAGGACTAAGGCAGATGGTGGAGTCGTCTTCAGGGTTTAAATGTGTAGGAGATTTTAGCAAAGCAGAGGAATTGATTGAGAACTTATCAATCCTGAAGCCGGGTTTAGTTTTAATGGATATTAATCTCCCGGGAATGAGTGGCATTGAGGCTATTAAACTCATAAGGAGTAGTGGTTTTGTTTGTCATGTAATGATGCTGACGGTTTTCGACCATACTGATACTATCTTTCAGGCGTTGCAGGCGGGTGCCACCGGCTATTTGCTAAAGAAGAGCAGTCCGCAAAAGGTTCTTGAAGCTATGCAGGATATAATGAATGGGGGCTCACCGATGAGTGGTGAGATTGCTCGTAAGGTTGTATTATCTTTTCAGCAGCCAACTCCATCAGTTAGGGATGAGTATAACCTTTCAATCCGTGAAGAAGAAATTCTGGATTTATTGATCAAAGGCTACCTTTATAAAGAGATTGCTGCCAAGCTATTTATAAGCATAGATACCGTTCGAAGCCACATTCGTAACATCTATCGTAAGCTGGAGGTGCAGTCCCGTTCTCAGGCTTCAATCAAGAGTGGTCGTACCCTTTAGTGGAGATTGGCGAGAGGTAGGGTAAGTCGTTTAAGGCAAAAGTGTTAAGTGTTTCTTCTTGTTTGTTTATAATTTGGAGGTTGGGTATATCTGTTTTATTACAGGCTCTTTTTACCGTATAGTAGCTTGTTACATTTAACCACAAAAAACACTAAAAACACGAAATTCTTCATCTAGCAGTTTT
>JAJTBW010000282.1 GCA_021286705.1 Sphingobacteriia bacterium | reverse complement strand
CTCTCCCTATCCTCTCCCTATCCTCTCCCTATAAACTCGTGTAAGATTAGAACTATATAGGTAGAGGATATAGAGGGGAAATTGAGAGGATAGGTAGAGACATAAGAGAAACATAAAAGAGACATAAGAGAAATGCTTTAGGAAAGCAGAATATCAGAGTATTGGAAGCATGGCTTGTAGATGATTTAAACCACGAAAGGCACGAAAACGGCTGGAATATGAATTTCGTGTTTTTAGTGGTTTTCGTGGTTAAATGTAATCAGCAACAGACTAAATTCAAAATTCAAGAATTCAAAGATTAGCAGCGGGCTGCTGGCAGGAAGGATTTGAATTCAAAATTCAATAGCTCAAAGATTAGCAAGCACTAAATAATAAAACATTAAAACAGATAACATAAATACCAAAGCGCAATATCCGCCGTTTTAGTTTTGATTTATTACATTTGTAAAACCCCTGTTCCAAAAAGGGAGTCATTATCAACCTCTGTCTGTATGAAAAGAAAAAAGATTATTATCGGAGCGGCAATAGTTGTCGTATTAGCGTTTATTTTCTGGCTGTCGTCGGGTGGATCTTCTGATTCTCAAACCATACTCGTACCAGCAAAAAAAGGAGATTTTAAGATCACCGTAACTACTTCCGGAGAACTTGAGGCTAAAAGTTCCCTTAAAATATATGGGCCACAAGGACTGCAACAAGTAGGAATATGGAGAGTAAACATAGAAGACATCATCCCTGATGGTACTCTGGTAGATTCCGGACAATATGTGGCTCGGCTGGACATGAGCGAAATCTCGAATAAAATTAAAGACAAAGAGACCGAGCTTGAAAAGCTGGAGACTCAGGTTACAAAGACCCGCATTGACACTTCTATTGAGATGAGGGCTGCCAGAGATGAGCTTCTTAACATGAGATATTCTGTTGAAGAGAAAAAAATCATTCTCGAACAATCAAAATATGAGCCACCAGCCACAATTAGGCAGAATGAAATTGCTTTTGAAAAAGCCGAAAGAGCCCTTGAACAGGCTGTAAAAAACTACCAACTTAAGCTGCAAAAGAACAGAGCCTCTATGCAGGATGTGACAGCCTCTTATGATCAGGCTAAACGTCAGTTGGAGTCGTTTGTAGAAGTCAGAAACCAATTTACCATTACAGCACCTGAAAGAGGTATGCTAATCTATAGACGAAATTGGGATGGTAAAAAGATGGGGGTAGGAGCACAGATCTCTGGTTGGGATAATGTAGTGGCAACCCTTCCAGACCTTTCAAAGATGATAACTAAGACTTATGTCAATGAAATAGACATCTCAAAGGTTAAAGTAAATCAAAAGGTTGACATCTCTATTGATGCTTTCCCTGATAAGAAACTCTCAGGTGTTGTAACGGAGGTGGCTAACATAGGAGAACAACTTTCAGGTGCATCGGCAAAAGTCTTTGAAGTTACCATTGCGGTGAACGAATTTGATTCAATTCTCAGGCCTGCAATGACTACTAAAAATGTCATTATCACCGCCGTTATACCCAATCAATTATACATCCCTATCGAGGCAATTCATAACTCAGACTCCATTACATGGGTCGCAACCGGCAAAAAAAGACGTCAGGTTCTCATAGGTGAAACAAACGAGAATGAGATCGTCATTAAGAAGGGGCTAAAAGAGGGAGAACAAGTCTATTTGACTCTTCCTACAGGTGCTGAAAAATGGCCTATTGAGAAAATTGAGGAATAACAAAACACGGGAATAGTGGAAAGATATGCTCAAATATTCAATATGGCACTTGATGCTGTATTCGCTAATAAGTTTCGGTCGATGTTAACTGCCTTAGGGATCATCTTTGGGGTGGCAGCTGTTATATCCATGATGGCCATTGGAAGAGGAGCTCAAAAAGAGATACTTGACCAGATGAAGCTCGTTGGAG
This sequence comes from Sphingobacteriia bacterium, assembly GCA_021286705.1. Taxonomy (GTDB): domain Bacteria; phylum Bacteroidota; class Bacteroidia; order Bacteroidales; family TTA-H9; genus JAJTBW01. The sequence continues at coordinate 1,052 of JAJTBW010000282.1, read as the reverse complement.
TTAACAACATTGTTATCATGCCCGTTAACAAAGGGGATAAAAAGAAACAAGAGAGCCAAAGTTCTGATAATAGTAGCAGTAGCAGCAGTAGTAGTAGCGGAAAGAAAGCAGCTGAGAAATTCTCACCGGGGCTCTCGCTTCGCGATGCGAATGCCATCAGAGAGATACTCCCAACCGTTTCAAGGGTTAGCCCCGAGGTTGGTTATGATGCACCCGCCGTTTTTGGGAACAAATCGATTGACAGTCGTCTGGTTGGTGTCACAAATGATTTCTTTGGAATTTTCAATCTTGAAATGGAGAAGGGTTCAGCCTTCAGCAAACTCGATCAAGAGAAAGGGCAAACAGTCTGTATTCTGGGAGCCGGTGTCGCCGCCCGACTCTTTACAGATAGCGATCCTATAGGCCAGAGCGTTAAAGTTGGTGGCGTCTGGTTAACTGTAGTTGGAGTTCTTAAAGGCATGGCAGTGAATTCCAATGCAACAGAGAATCTGGGAATTAACGACTATAATGCTCAGGTTTTCACCCCACTTAGCACCGTCTTCTTACGTATCAAAGATCGCTCATTGATTACAAAAGCAAATATCAGCGGTGGTGGCTTCGATGGTGGCGACTTTTTTGTAATGACTGATGATGGCAATTCAAAAGCTCAATATAACCAGCTCGACAAGATAGTTGTACAGGTTAATGAGAGTCAGGCTCTTTCTGCCACCGCAGAGGTCATTAAAAGAATGCTACTGAGAAAACATGCTTCTGTTGAAGACTTTGATGTAAAAGTTCCTGAGCTATTACTAAAACAAGAACAGAGAACAAAAGATATCTTTAATATTGTTCTGGGAGCTATAGCATCAATTTCACTCCTGGTTGGAGGTATTGGCATCATGAATATCATGTTGGCTTCTGTCATGGAGAGAATACGTGAAATTGGTGTAAGACTTGCTATTGGTGCCCGAAGAAAAGATATTATCCTCCAATTTTTAACAGAAGCAACCTTAATTAGTCTCTCCGGAGGTCTTGCAGGTATAATTCTTGGCGTTGTATTAGCAAAACTTATA
>JAJTBW010000072.1 GCA_021286705.1 Sphingobacteriia bacterium | reverse complement strand
AGGAGGGGAACAGGAGAGGAACGGGTGAGGAGCTGGAATACAGTGGTTTCGACAATGCTCAACCACCGGGTCGCTGCCTGAGCGGAGTCGAAGGCGGAGAGGCGGAGAAGCGGGGAAGCGGGGGAGCGGGGGAGCGGGGGAGCGGGGGAGCGGGGAGGCGGGGAAGCGGGGAAGCGGGGAGGCGGGGAAGCGGGGAAGCGGGGGAGCGGGGGAGCGGGGAGGCGGGGAAGCGGGGAGGCGGAGAGGCGGAGAAGCGGGGAAGCAGGGAAACGGCGAAGCGGGGAAGCAGATATTGAGATATATAGAGGAATGAGAGAGATATGTCATGTGATCTCTTCTTTTACCGGATTATTTGATGTACTGTTTTGGCCTTCTAAGGGGGTCCCTGTGTTGAAGTCAGGCGCTTGATTTAAACTCTAATGTGCCCTCTGGTATGCCGAGGGCTTTTTCTTTTATATAGCCTACAGGTCTACTTGTTGATATTAGAGAGCTACCCTTTTTAAGATTTATGAAGAAATATTGACAGTATGTTAAAAAGAAAGACTTATTCGTTGGGTTTTGTTTGTTTTGCAAAATAAGCCTCTATGAGGGCGGCTTTAGCTTGGCCAATGGTATTGACTATTTCGTCGGAGTTAGCCTCTCTAATGCGCTTAATAGAGCGAAATTTGGATAATAACAGGGTGGCAGTCTGTGGCCCAATACCAGGTATTTCGGTTAGCTCGGTTTTAATAGTTCCTTTTTCTCTTCTTTTTCTATGATGAGTAATGCCAAAACGGTGAGCTTCATCGCGGAGCTGTTGGATTATTCTGAGAGTCTCTGATTTTTTGTCGATATAAAGGGGAATAGAGTCTTCAGGGAAGTAGATCTCTTCAAGTCTTTTAGCTATTCCAATGATAGTTATCTTGCCTCTAAGGCCAATTCTATCCAGTGCTCCTACAGCACTCGATAGTTGACCTTTTCCGCCATCTACAATGATTAGTTGTGGCAGAGGTTTTTGTTCATCCAGAAGTCGGGAATACCTTCGTGTAATGATTTCCTCCATCGAAGCAAAATCGTTTGGCCCTTCAACGGTTTTGATATTAAAATGTCGATATTCCTTTTTATCTGGTTTTGCATTTTTAAAGACCACCATTGAGGCAACAGGGTACGATCCTTGGGTATTAGAGTTATCAAAACACTCAATATGATCAGGAGCAACCGGCATTCTTAGGTCGCTCTGCATCTGCTTTATGATTCGTTTACCATGCCGGTCAGGATCAACCAGATCTTTTTGTTTTTCCTGTTCTAACCTGAAGTATTTGGCATTTCTCTCTGAGAGCTCTAAAAGGCTTTTTTTATCCCCACGTTGTGGAACGGTTAGTGTTATACCGGGAAGCTCTGTTTCTGGTTGAAATGGGAGAATAACCTCGGTTGAGGTACTCTCAAAACGGCTTCGTAACTCTGTTACTGCAAGCAGCAGCAACTCTTCATCACTCTCTTCCAGCTTCTTTTTTAACTCCAAAGTATAGGCTTGGATGACTGCGCCGGCCTCCACCTTCAAATAGTTAACAAAAGCCGATTTTTCGTCCGAAAGAATTGAAAAGACATCAACATTTGATATCAGGGGGTTTACAACCACAGACTTTGCCTGGTAGTTTTCCAAACGCTCTATCTTTTCCTTGATGTATTGAGCTTTTTCAAACTCCATCTTTTCGGCAAAAGCCATCATCTCCTCTTTGAGTTGAGCTTTAACACCAGAGATATTTCCTTTAATAATCTCTCTGGCGGCTCGAACTAGTCCGGTGTAATTTTCCTTACTCTGTAAACCCTGACAGGGGCCGAGGCATTTCCCGATGTGATATTGCAAACAGACCTTGTATTTCCCTTCATCAATATACTTTTGGGCCAGATTAAGGGAGCAGTTACGCAAAGGATAGGTTTGATGAACCAACTCCAATAACGTATGCATGCTCTTCACAGAGGCAAAAGGACCAAAATACTCCGAGCCATCCTTGATTTTATTACGGGTATAGAAGATTCTTGGGAATGGCTCTTTCTTCAAAATAATCCATGGGTAGGTTTTGTCATCTTTGAGTAGGATGTTGTATCGGGGTTGAAACTCCTTGATGAGGTTGTTTTCCAGTAAAAGAGCCTCACCCTCGCTATTGGTGACGATAAACCGTATATCTCTGATTCGTTTGACAAGAACTTGAACTTTCCCGCTTTGCGTTTGGTCTTTGTTAAAATAGGAGGAGACTCTTTTTTTTAGATCTTTCGCTTTACCAACATAGATGATCTTTCCATCGGCATCGAAATATTGGTAGACTCCAGGCTTATTAGGGAGTACCTTCACGATGTTACTTAGTTTCTCAGAAAAATCGGACAGTGCCATGTTGGATTAGAGGATTTTATGATTATCGCTTTTACGGATAATTAGTTTTTGGACATGTGGTTCCAGCCTTGAGCTTTCAGTGGAATCGATGCACCATCATTAGAGATTAAATTGTTTCCTGCTGAGGCTTCCGTGATGTGCCCAATGACAGAGATTTCAGGGATATCTTTAATCTTTTCGTAATCAGCAAGGCTTATTGTAAATAGCAATTCATAGTCCTCACCGCCATTTAGAGCAGCGATCGAAGGGATGATATTAAACTCTTCTGCCAGAGAAACTGTTGAGGGGTCAATAGGGATCTTGTCTTCATAAATAGTTGCACCGCAGCCTGACTCGGTGGTGATATGGATTATCTCAGATGCCAATCCGTCACTGATATCAATCATTGATGTCGGTTTTATCTGGTGAACCTCCAATAGCTTTATAATGTCTTTTCTGGCAGATGGTTTTAATTGTCTTTCAAGAGGGTAGGGGTGCCCCGACAGATCGGGTTGCATATTAGGATTCGCAAGGAACTCATTCTTCTCGCGTTCAAGAAGCAGAAGTCCCATATAGGCTGCCCCAAGGTCGCCACTTACGCATAACAGATCGTTTTGTTTGGCTCCATTTCTGTAGCAGACCTTCTCTTTCTGAGCATCGCCAATCACCGTGATACTTATAAACAGACCCGATGCACTTGAAGTGGTATCTCCACCAACCAGATCTACAGAGTGCTCTTTACAAGCCTGCAAGATGCCCTCATAGATCTCTTCAAGCGCTTCAACAGGAAAGCGATTTGAAACCGATAGACCGATCACCATTTGGCGAGGGGTGCCATTCATAGCATAGATATCCGAGAAGTTAACTATAGCCGACTTATATCCTAGGTGTTTTAATGGAACGTATCTTAGGTCAAAATGAATTCCTTCGTTAAGTTGATCCGTTGTAACCAGGGTAACCCGGTCACCAGCATCAATTACAGCTGCATCATCGCCCACCCCTTTCAGGGTTGATGGCTGAACTAAGTTTATATTTTTGGTTAGTCTGTCAATCAGTCCGAACTCCCCTAATTCAGACAACTCGGTTCTCTTTTCAGCATTTGAATCTGTCATCGATTTTTTTTTTGCAAAAATAACATCTGTAATCCAAATCTACAGAAATAGTAAAGAATTGAGCAGATAATTCAGGTATAAGAGAACCTAAATTGATTTTCTTTGTTGTAGTATAACCCTTTGAAAAGGGGAGAATCATTAACTTTGTACACTTTGTTTTAATTAAATCTAAATAAACACGAGATGGCCGACGATACCAGGAATATCCTTGATGAGGTTACCGGCAAAGAATATAAATATGGTTTTGTAACTGAAATTGATACCGAGTTTGCTCCTCCGGGATTGAATGAGGATATTATTCGATTTATTTCAGAGAAGAAGGAGGAACCTGAGTTTATGTTAGAGTTCCGGTTGAATGCCTACCGAAGGTGGCTCGGAATGAAGAGTCCGGAGTGGGCGCACTTGAATATCCCCCCAATAGATTTTCAGTCGATAATATATTATGCTGCTCCTAAAGCCAAGAAGGAGTTACAGAGTCTGGATGAAGTTGATCCTGAACTCTTAAAAACCTTTGAGAAGCTAGGAATCTCTCTTGAAGAGCAGAAGCATCTTGCAGGAGTTGCTGTGGATGCTGTTATGGACTCTGTGTCTGTCAAGACAACCTTTAGCGACACGCTAGCAAAACATGGTATAATTTTCTGTTCGTTTAGTGAGGCGGTAAAGAATCATCCTGAATTAGTTAAGCAGTATATGGGGTCAGTTGTCGCCTCTGGAGATAACTACTTTGCGGCTCTTAATTCGGCTGTTTTCTCAGATGGCTCATTTGTATATATCCCGAAAGGGGTAAGATGCCCGATTGAACTATCGACTTACTTTAGGATAAATGCAAAGAACACCGGTCAGTTTGAGCGTACTTTGATTATTGCCGATGAGGGGGCCTATGTTAGTTATATGGAGGGTTGTACCGCTCCTCAACGTGATGAGAACCAGTTGCATGCTGCAATAGTCGAGATTATTGCCCTTAAAGATGCTGAGGTTAAGTACTCTACTGTGCAGAACTGGTATCCGGGAAACAAAGATGGAGAGGGGGGTATTTATAACTTCGTGACCAAACGCGGAATCTGTAAGGGTAATAATTCCAAGATATCTTGGACTCAGGTTGAGACTGGGTCGGCTATTACCTGGAAATATCCTAGCTGTATCCTTCAGGGAGATAACTCCGTAGGCGAGTTTTATTCGGTGGCCGTGACTAATAATCATCAACAAGCAGATACCGGAACCAAGATGATCCATATTGGTAAGAACACCCGCTCAACAATTATCTCGAAGGGGATATCAGCCGGATTAAGTAATAATAGCTATCGTGGGTTGGTTAAAGTTACTAAAAGAGCCGAGGGCTCAAGGAACTTCTCGCAATGTGACTCTCTGTTGCTAGGCGATAAGTGTGGGGCTCATACCTTCCCTTATATTCAAACAGAAAATAAATCCAGTATAGTTGAACATGAGGCAACTACGTCAAAGATTTCTGACGATCAGTTGTTTTATTGTCAGCAACGAGGGATTGATGCCGAATCAGCTATTGGGTTGATCGTAAATGGATATGCTCGTGAGGTACTAAGTAAGCTGCCAATGGAATTTGCCGTTGAGGCGCAGAAGTTGCTTTCTATTTCGCTTGAAGGAAGTGTAGGTTAATAGGTTAAACGAAAAAATCACAACTAGATATGTTGTTACAAATAAAGAATCTTCACGCTCAAATAAACGGAAAAGAGATACTTAGGGGCGTGAACCTTGAAGTAAAAGCCGGTGAAGTGCATGCCATAATGGGTCCTAATGGAACTGGAAAAAGTACATTAGCCTCAGTAATTGCCGGCCGTGAGGTATTTGAAGTTACTGCCGGCGAGGTGTTATACAATGGTAAGAACCTATTGGAGATGCCGGTTGAACAACGTGCCCGTGAAGGGATATTCTTAGGTTTTCAATATCCGGTAGAGATACCCGGTGTAAGTATCACCAACTTCATGCGCACTGCTCTCAATGAAGTGAGAAAATATCACGGACAAGAGCCTCTGTCGGGAGCTGCATTTCTAGCCCGGATGGAGGAGAAGAAGAAATTAGTTGAAATTCAATCTAAGCTGACCAATAGAAGCGTTAATGAAGGGTTTTCCGGCGGTGAAAAGAAGAAGAATGAGATCTTCCAGATGGCTATGCTTGAACCCCAGCTGGCTATCCTGGACGAGACCGATAGCGGATTGGACATAGATGCTTTGCGTATTGTTGCGAATGGAGTAAATGCCCTACGTAGTAAGGATAATGCCATTATAGTCATAACCCATTATCAACGACTTCTGGATTATATCGTACCAGATATCGTACATGTTCTGTTTGATGGTAAGATAGTTAAGACTGGTGGCAAAGAGCTTGCACTTGAGTTAGAGGGCAAGGGTTATGACTGGATTCGCAAAGAATTGGAAACCCGATAAGGTGATGGCTATGAGTTCATACAATGGGATACTGGGTGATACGAAGGGTATTGCCGGTCTGTTTGAGCATAAGCTATCAACATCGGAGTTCAAGGGAGGCAAGGCGTATACCGAAATCAGAAAAGGTGCTATTGCAAGCTTTTTAAAGAGTGGATTTCCCGGAAAAGAGGATGAGAAATGGCGTAATTCTGATATCGAGAAATTTCTTGAATCTCGTTTTGAGTTTGCCGAAGGGGCATTACCTGCTGATGTAGATGTTGATAAGATCTTTGCCTGCGAAGTTCCTGATCTTGACACTTGGCTAATCACGCTTTTAAATGGACATTATGCTGCCAAGAACTCTGATCTAAGAATTCTTCCTCAAGGGATTATCATAGGCAGTTTATCACGTGCCATGCGTGATGCTCACGAGCTGGTTGAAGCCCATTTGGGTAGACTGGTTAATAATGATAAAAATGCATTTGCAGCTCTGAATAGTGCCTTGTCGGGCGATGGTGTTTTTATATATGTACCCGACAACGTGATCGTTGAGAAACCTATTCAGATGGTCAATGTGGTTAATAGTGAATCAGGTAGTCTTTTTATGCAGCCTCGTAATCTTGTCATTCTAGGTAAGAATAGTCAGCTGCAACTGGTTCATTGCGATGATAGCCGTGATCAGGCTATGCATTTCACCAATGCCGTAACCGAGTTCTTTATTGGTGATAATGCCTCACTCGACCACTATAAGATGCAAAATATTAATGATCATTCGGCTGTACTTCACTCGGGTTGGTTTACCTTAGGAAGAGACAGCAGACTGACTACCAATGCTATCTCCTTAAATGGAGGCTTTATCAGAAATGAAAACGAGATTGTTCTAAAGGGTGAAGGTGCAGATGCCAATGCCCTTGGGGTCTATCTGGTAGATAAAAAGCAGCATGTTGAAAATCATGTGCATGTAAGTCATTTAGTCCCTAGATGCACCAGCTCGGAATTGTTTAAGGGCATTCTTGATGATTATTCAACAGCGGTATTTACGGGACATATACTTGTGGCACGTGATGCTCAGAAGACTGAGGCATACCAGAGTAATCGCAATATTCAACTGACCGACAAAGCAAGGGTAAATACACAACCTTTTCTTGAGATTTATGCTGATGATGTTAAATGTTCTCATGGTGCTACCGTGGGACAGCTAGATGCTGAAGCCATGTTCTATCTAAAAAGCAGGGGTATCGGGGAAGAGAATGCCAAGATGTTGTTGATGTATGCCTTTGCTTCAGAGATAGTCCAGAAAATATCTATTCTTAATCTGCGAGAGAGAATAGATGATATGATTAAGAAGAGACTGAGAGGTGAGCTATCAATCTGTGATCAGTGTGTCCTGCATTGCAGTAAGCCTGATCAACCTATTCAGTTTGAAATAGACATGTCTAAAATCTAGTTTATGGATTTAGCGGTTATGCAATATTCGGTGGATAAGATAAGAGCAGATTTCCCTATTCTTAAACAGATGATCAGGAAATATCCTCTGGTCTACTTTGATAATGGGGCAACCACCCAGAAGCCGGTTAAAGTTATTGAGGCGGTGGATCGCTATTATCTAACCATCAATAGTAATATTCATAGAGGGGTTCATTATTTGAGTAACGAAGCCACAGATGCCTTCGAGCAGGCTCGGAAGCGTGTGGCTACTTTTATCAATGCGCCTGAATCACGTGAGGTCATTTTCACAAAGGGAACTACTGAGTCAATCAATCTTGTTGCTAACAGTTTGGCCGGTTTTCTTCTGAAAGAGGGAGATGAAGTGATGGTCACCGAGATGGAACATCATGCTAATATTGTTCCTTGGCAAATGGTCTGTGAGAGAGTAGGAGCTAAGTTAAAGGTGGTTCCTATATCCGATAGTGGTGAGCTTCTGGTAGAATCGCTTGACTCTCTGTTAACCGAAAGAGTTAAGATTATCGCCTTTGCTCATGTTTCAAATGTGCTTGGTACGATCAATCCTGTTCAGGAGATTTGTGCAAAAGCACATGAAAGAGGTATCCTGACGCTGGTTGATGGCGCACAGGGCATAGCTCATCAGACGGTCGATGTTCAGTCGCTGGGGTGTGATTTTTATGTCTTTTCAGGCCACAAAATGTACGCCCCTATGGGAACGGGTGTTTTATGGGGGAAAGCCTCTCTATTGGAGTCTATGCCCCCCTATCAGGGAGGTGGTGAGATGATAGACAAGGTCAGTTTCACCGGAACAACCTACAATGTGATTCCCTATAAATTTGAGGCAGGAACACCGGATGTTGGTGGAGTCATTGGTTTAATGGCTGCAATTGACTATCTCACAGAGATAGACTTCGGTAGTGCTCTTGAGTATGAAGAAGGGGTAATGCATTATGCCTATGAGAGCCTTAAGCAGATTGAAGGGCTGCGTTTTATAGGGGATGCTAAACGGAGAACCGGAGTGATCTCTTTTATACTGAATGGTGCCCATCCGTATGATGTTGGCTCTATTTTGGATCATCAGGGTATTGCAGTGCGCACCGGACATCATTGTGCGCAGCCTTTGATGGATCGGTTTGCTATTCCTGGTACTGTCAGAGCCTCCTTCTCCATCTATAATACTAGGGAAGAGGTTGATAAGTTAGTTGCGGGGCTGAAAGTTGCCGCAAATATGTTATTATAATTCAAAAGATTCTACGATGAATGCTGTTGATGAAAAGGGTCTTGCCATTGCCTCAGAATTTGAGATGTTTGATGAGTGGATGGACAAGTACAATTATTTAATAGAACTTGGTAAGAGTCTCCCTTTAATTGATGAGAAGGATAAGACCACCTCGAATTTAATTAGTGGATGTCAGAGTCGGGTATGGCTTTCGGCGAATTATGAAAATGGGAAGGTCTATTTTAAGGGAGATAGTGATGCCATTATTACCAAAGGAATAGTAAGTGTATTGATCAGATCGATGGATGGTGCCGGAGTTGATGATATTATAGCTTCTGAATTAGATTGGTTAGATAATACCGGTTTAAAAGAGCATCTTTCACCTACCAGGTCAAACGGATTAGTGGCAATGATTAAGCAGATGAAATTGTATGCAATGGCCTTTAAGGTAAAGTATGAGAATAAGTAGTTTTTGAATTTAATGCGATGAGATAATATGGAAAGTCAAGAATATAAGCCAAGTACTGACACATTAAGATGGGAGGCCATAGAGGCTTTAAAATCCGTTTTTGATCCCGAGATACCTGTCAATATCTATGATTTAGGGATGATATATGAGATTATTCCACGAGAGGATGGTCATTTGCGGGTAGTAATGACTCTTACCTCGCCAACTTGTCCGGTAGCTGAGTCCTTACCTATCGAAGTCAAAGAGAAGTTATCAGCGATTCCCGGAGTTACAGAGGTTGATTTAGAGTTAACTTTTGATCCACCTTGGGATCGGGATATGATCAGTGAGGCAGCGATGTTAGAATTGGGTTTGCTGTAAATCGACTAGGCAGGAGGCAAAGTTAATCTATGATTTACTGATAAATAGATTAAGATTAGCTAGTTGTGTTTAATCAGCGTATTACCAGGCAGAGGTTGGCTGGTAAACAATAGCTGATCAGAATCGTTACAGCCATTTGGGGTAGATACAATGACACTATATGATCCGGTAGTATTTACTATGAGGGTTCGTGAAGTGGCTCCTGTGTTCCATTGGTACGAGAAGCCTGGTCCAGCACCGGCATCCAGAGTCACTGATTCACCCGCACATCTAGATAGATCAGGGCCTAGATTTCCATGAGGTTGCAGATTGATAGTCAATAAATCCATTCGAGTACTATCACAACCCGTTAGAATACTTGGGGCTCCGCTGATATAATTACCGGCTGTCTTACGCCATGCACCGGCTAGCCAGAGACTGTCCCCATCGCAGATGGAATGACTTAGTTGCAGATTCCAGCTACGATGCATCAAAAAACTTGTAGGGGTAAGGGTTTGGCTTAATGCATACCACCAGGTGTTCAATGTATTTGCATTTCCAAGGTTAGTTCTATGGCAACTAGTGTCGGGCGCTGTACATCCGTCAAGGTTAAATTGTCCGTTACCTCCGTAAAGAAGTGTATCAACCCAGAAGAGAGCAGGTTTGGGGCCAGTTGGCCTAATCTGAGTTATATCGATACCCCCCAGGATTTCCACATCGAACATAGGAAAGTTTGTGAGACCATTTGAGACAGTTCCTGTTATCTCAACATGGGTTCCGTTGGGTACCGCATTGCCCATTCCATCGATCCCATCCCAAGTAAAGGTGTTAAACCCCGGAGTGAGCGATTTAACCATGGTTATATCCACAGGATTGTAGCCAGGGGGAGAGTTGACATTAATGAGTAGATCAGCAATACAATTTGACCCGACGGTAAAGTTAAAGGTAACAGTTCCATCGCAGGTAGGATTAGCTGAGAAGCTTGAGACTCCATTAATTGCCCCTGTTGGGTATGAGACAGGATCAGGCTCGTTGAGAAATATTTTATATTGTCCGTAAATAGAAGAGTATGGTACTGAGCAACGATCTTGTAGAAAATTACCGGTATTTGTACATCCGCTGGAATTACAGCATACACAAAATATAAGCGGTTGCAACGAATCGAAGCTCATTCGTGTTACCAGTTGATCATCGGTATAGGTATAAAAAGATCCTTTGAAGATATTAAATTGAGCCTCAACATTAAACATCCATCTTTTTGACCAAAGTCTACCATTTATCGGGGTATTGCCCGGACCCGAGACAGTAATATCATAATATTTTAATTGGAGAGAGCCATTATAGGGGGGCGAGAATTCTATATAGTAATCGCCTGTGTTGGTTGTGGTGTAGGATAAAGCATTATATCCTCCTGTTGCCAAAGCTGATGGACCTGCGACAGCCTGAAGATAGTGTTTAATGTAACCCTGCTGGGTTCCGGATACTGTTCCGGATTTTACAATATTACCGGATGGATCAAATAGAGTATACGTATATGCCGCTGCTTTTGCTCTGCTTTGAACAGCGAATCCAAACCAAATGGTTTCACCCTGGTTTTGAATATGAATATAGAGTCGGCCAGCCTCCCCAGAGTTTGCTGTTGCAAAGGGTGGATAGTTTGGATGGTTAAAGATGGGATAAAGAAGAGTTAAATAATTGGTATCAGCTGCGAATGGACATGTTTGTTTGGTGCCTTCCGCATTGGAAAGACGAGGATAAGATAATACAGCAGTAAAAACTAGCAGAATGAAGAGTGATCTCACTTGCAACAAATGCGTATTATATATACGGCTTGTCTCACTCATTAGAATTAAATACCTACTGAATTCAATTCTCACTCTCATAAAATTGTAATTAAAAAAAGTAGTCTACGCTGCTATTCCTTTATAAGTTTCCATATCCTACACTCTCCTTTGCACTCTATTTTTAGTAGATAAGTTCCCGGAGCCAGAGATTCAATGTTAATTGAATTGTTGGAAGTCAGTCTACTAAAACTTAGTGTTGTGCGACCACTGATATCGCAGAGATAACCCCTGATTGTTTCATGCTCCAATCGGTTAATATCAATTTGAAGATTTTGTTTCACAGGATTGGGGTATACATTTATCTCACTTAACAGTACAGGGTTATCAGTAGGTCTTAAATTAGGTAGAAGGGTGTCTGCTTCTGCCAGTTTTACCTCTTTTGCCTCCAGCCACCTTGATATACGGTTACCTGAGGCATCATATGAGAAGTGAGCGGTTTGACTGAATCCAGTCATTGCAATAAAAGATGTTATTACAATTAATAGTAGTCTCTTCATCATGGTATGATCTGAAATTGAAAATTCTTTGGTAAACGCAAATATATATATTTTCTCCGGTATATTTCTTTAGTTGGAGAGTTTTTAGTTAAGTTCTTGACGGTAGAACCGCACCCAAGAAGACGGTTAAACTACTCAGCGGTAGCACCGATAAATATTTTACTAACAGCGCCATCTTTTAAAGTAAAAATTGTGCCGCCATAAATTGAACCTACTACAATTGTATTGGCATCTGAACTAGAAGCATCTATTAATTTTAGATATTTTTCCTTTACAATCTTCGTATCAGAACCAATGCTAATACCCTGTGAAGTGGAAAACTTACATGGTTGAGCAATTGTAATAGACCGAACTATTTTTTCTCCTCCCTGACTTTCTGATTCCATCTCTAGGTTTATTCCTAAAGTCGGATACTCCCAATTTTGCACATATGTTCCAATTGCACCCCAATACTCATCCTCTCCTTTTTTTTCAGGGTTTCCAATTTTATCAATTATTTCTTGTTGCTTAATAGACTCTTTTAACCACCCATCAAATACTTCTTTTTCATTCACTTCTGAAGTATTTTTAGATTGAGTAGCTGTTTCAAATGCTATTACTTGATTTTCTTTTGGTTTATCAACATTAGAAGCATTATTTTTTGCAGGATTAGTACACGATGCAATTAATAACAAACTCAACGTTAAAGCCATGACTTTGATTTTGTTTTTGTTTTTCTGTTTCATATTAATATCCAAAATTTAAAAAATGTGTTGGGTCAATTAAATCACTTCTACGCATGTAAGGAAGATTAGCTCTATTTGTTAATGGTCCTATTGCACTGCCTGAAAACATTTCAAAGTGCAGCATACTTTTATTTAGCGAAAGGTCTGCTACGGTACCTATAAGCTGACCTTGTGTGATAAAGGAACCTGCATGAAGCCCACTTGCTATATTAATTTCACTATATCTAGCAATAAAGCTACCGTGATTGACTTCTATAGCATATGACCCTTGATAGAATTTATAAGGATTTTGAATAACAGTGCCACCTTTTACAGCATAAACATTTGTTCCCACCGGAGTATAAAGGTCAGCTCCTCCGTGCTTACGACTTCCCCCATCTCTCGAGTCTCCAAATCTTCCAGGATATTTCAAATACGAGTTTACCCTTTCATCTAATGGAAATCTACCCCCTTGTCCTTGGGGTTCTCGGGTATCTTTTTTAAAGCTAAATATCGGACGAGGATCTTGATATAAATCCCCTTTCTCATCACCATAGTAGAGGAAATTGTTTTCCCTAAGTTCAATAAATGTTTTTCCAACGTAAATTCTACCTTTCAGATCGGGATCATCTTTACTGGTAACATTTTTATCAAAGAAAGCTTCTTGTCCGGGTTTGTCTTTTACCCAATCCGTCTGTCTGTGAGTATTGCATCCTGTTTCAATGCTGGAATTTACATTCCTCAAATCATCATCGATAGAGAGATTATTATAAAGGCCAGAAGTTCCGATGTCGGGTCCCTCGGTGAAGACTCCTGTATGTTTTTTCAAATAGACAAATCGGAAAGGAGCTAGGTGTTCATGTATGGTATATCCTTCACCATACAGCATGGGAAAGACCTGTTCATGCGGATATGTCCAAATATTGCTACGGAAGATAAAGTAGCCAGAATCTCCATAGATGATATCAGAAGCAAGAACGCCGTTAAAAACAGGGTTCTTAGCTTCGGTAAGTGATCTATGGAGGAAAGGGGCGTTCATAAAGGGGTTTCCAGGTAGCTAGTAGAAATTTTGGTATAGTCTTAATTCCAAAGCAGTATTAAGTAATATTGATTCATTATGCAATTGATAAATCGAAACTTTGTAGTTGATTCAGTTTGGGCGCAGGAAATAGCATAAAAGGTAAGCCTCAGTATTCTATCTAAGTCATCTAGCGTCGACTTACTGAATCCAATGAATAGTGTAGAAGAAGAAATCCATTTTTTCTACTCTTCTTTTAAAACTAACTGCTCGGGAATTTTTAGCTCTTCTCTTTTCTGTAAATATTCAGTCTTTGTGAATGGATCACGAACTTTTGAATTTCCAGAATATCATATTAGGTATTCAATAGGAAATACCCATGGATTGCATTATTCAGTGCATTATTAGTTAATTTTGTTGCTCAAATAGTAAATTACAGAGCAATGGATATAGGCAGTAATATAAAGCGGGTTAGAGTAGCGAAAAATCTTTCTCAAAAAGAGGTGATTACGGCAATTGATATGGGTGCGGCCATGTATTCCCGGATTGAAAGCGGTAAAACCGAACCGTCATTATCTACACTGGAAAAGATTGCAAAAGCTTTGGGCGTTTCGCTTACAGAACTCATACAAAACGATGAAAGCATGAGCGATGTAAATTCAGTTGATAAGTCTTTAATGGAAAAGGTGCGTTTAATGGAAGCTTTGAACGATGAAGAGCGGAAAACCATTTATACAATGCTGAATGCATTCATCGGTAAGAAAAAACTAAAAGACGCCCTTTCAAACGTCCTTCACGATGTGCATTAACATAAAAGCCCGGTTGCCCGGGCTTTTTAATTCTATAACAGATAGTTCAAAAAGGCAAAACTGCCAACTGAAAAAAGCAGGATAATTAAAACTACTCCTAAGCTTATCCATGCCCATTTCATTTTCTCCTTTTTCTCCATCTTTTCAAACTCTTTGAAGTATTCGAGATACTTGTCACGTTTAAAAAGCAAAAAGTGATTTACGATAAATGATATAATAATAAGGGCTATAAAGTGATATAGCTGTAGATTTAACTCTTTTTGGATTATTGCCGAATATAGGTTTACAACTCCAAAACAGAATAAGAAAACCAGAATATACATAAAGCCTCCAGCCCTAATACTACTAATACCAACATCAGGCCTTTTAAAGGCTTTATTAAGTTCATTATTAATATCAATTCCTTTTTGAGCATAAATTCTTTTCTGAAAAGGTAATTTATGTATTAGCATAAAAGGATTAATCTTATTGAACAGCAAATGAAGTTTATAATCAACTTTATAAACAAAATAATGTATTATATTCCAAAATCTTACCATAATAAAACTTTTTAATAAGCCCATTTAACTGTAGCACCTCCTAACTCAGAACCGCCCCAGCCTCCTAAAACTCCACCAACAACGCCACCTATTATTGCTCCCGGTACAGTTCCAACTCCACCAAACCAAACTCCAATAGCTGCTCCAGCAGCTGCTCCAGCTTCAGCTCCTGCCCAAGAACCAACCATTCCTCCAGCTACTTGGCCTGTAGCCACTTGAGTATTATAACCGAAAGTCCTACCATCAGCAATATTTGCTTTGTTGATGCTGTACGCTCCCAAACCTATATTTACTAAAAGAGAACCTTTTGCTATCCTACTTCCCCAAGTGGCGGTATTATAAGTAGTAACATAACCATTACCTCTCCATCCTGATGCATAATGTTTAGGGCTAAAACCTGTACTATTTGATAATCTAAAAGTACCTCCTGTGCGCTGCATTCCAGATGCAAACCCTCCTATACCATTATTGGTCCAGTCTGCAGCAGTAAATAGCGGACCATCTCCAGAATAGCCCCCTTGTCCATCGGCTTCTCTGGTATCTTCTTTAAAGCTAAATATCGGACGAGGATCTTGATATAAATCCCCTTTCTCATCACCATAGTAGAGGAAATTGTTTTCCCTAAGTTCAATAAATGTTTTTCCAACGTAAATTCTACCTTTCAGATCGGGATCATCTTTACTTGTAACATTTTTATCAAAGTAAGCTTCTTGTCCGGGTTTGTCTTTTACCCAATCCGTCTGCCTGTGAGTATTGCATCCTGTTTCAATGCTAGAATTTACATTCCCCAAATCATCATCAATAGAGAGATTATTATAAAAGCCCGAAGTTCCGATGTCGGGTCCCTCTGCGAAGAATCCGGTAGGATCAGTGTAAAGTAATGGGTTGTTAAGGCAATAACTATATCGGTTAAAGCTGAGGCTAAACTCAGGTGCCTGAATAAATGGATCGGGAGAAAGAAAACGACCAACCAAAGGATCATATACTCGCCCCTTCATATCGATTAATCCGAAATGAGCTAAGTGTTCATGCATGGTGTATCCTCGACTATAAAGAGCAGGGGGTGGTGTAATATTAAACGCCTGCCAGGTAGCTGGATCTCGTCGGCGACCCCAGGGGTCGTAGTTCATTTCTTGAGCGTACGTGCCATTGGGGTTTAGGATCCCTATCATACTACCAGCATAGTCTTTTAAGATATAATGTAATGTGCTGTCAGTATTATTATTTCGAGTGAAGATAGCTATAACACCTTCTGGTGAGGCTATGTAGTCTGTGGTTTTCACCATACCATTGCTGGTGACTTTTTCAGAGAACCCTTGATATAGGGTGGTTGCTGTTTCTTGTGATTGAGTATTTGTAATCGACTGTATTAGCTTTTGTCCTGCTTCGTCATACAACACTTTCAAAGCCCACGGATTTTCATTCATCTCTTTTATTTTCTCAAAAGAGGTATATTGAAGAACACTTTGTGTGGTTGATGGGAAGACTCCATTTTGAGTCTGGATACTTGTTACAGCTTGTGGCCCAGCATTGTTTTCGCCATAGGTAAATGTACCAATATCACTTCGTGAATTAAAGTTGCCAAGATTTCCATAAGTGATATTTGAAGTAAGAACGCCGTTTAAGAAAGAATTCTCTAATTGGTTTAGTGATGTATACTGAAAGGTCTCTTCTAATCCTCTAATACTATCAGTTCGCGATGTCATATTCCCTATTATATTCCAATTGTAGTTACCTTCATATAACACTTTATTGGGAGATTTTAACATCAATCTTATTTTTACCAAGCGGTCCGTTTGTGAGTTATAACATTTGTTAGATGAATATACACTACCTAACTCAGAACTATTAACACTTCCAAAAGGATTTTGTGAGACAAGTTTCCATAAAGTTCCGTAGACAGGGTTTGAGATTTTTGCGGTAAAACCTTTCTTGTCATATTCTGTTTGGACCACAAAACCTGAAGGGTAGATAATTTCATTTTGATTACCGTAGATATCATAGTTAAATGCATAAGATGCAGTATCGCCGTCAATGTCTTGAGTACTTCTGATTAATCGACCCATTTTATCATATTTGCAACTCTTGGTTAATCTATAGTACTGAGCATTATCGAAGAAGAACTGTGAATAATCTAGTTGTCCAATGCCATGTGGCTGACTGTCGTAATACCATCGTGTCACGCCTTCCGGTGAAGAACTAACCGTAGGACGTCCTAGTTTATCATAGTTGAAGCTGGTCACCTGATTTCGGGCGTTAGTTTGTCTAATAATATCACCAAAGGGACTATAACTGTATGTGATCTTACCTAAGTGAGGGTCTTGAATGGAGTCAACTTTACCTAATAGGTTATATCTATATGAGATCGCATGAGCAGCATCTCCATTCATTATAATCTTACTGGGACTACCATTAGCAGTATAATTGTACTCTATTGTTTCGGAACCATTGTCGGTAACCTTTGTAAGCCAGCCTGCGCCATTGAATTCTTTAACGGTGGTATGTCCATCAAAGTCCTCAATAAATAGATCTCTTTGTGACGAATATGTTCTCCGAAATGAACCATTGGGTTTGGTGATTAAGTTTGGTTCTCGTTTACAATTATATGAATATTCAGTCCATTCTGTAATAGCTGTTTTCCCTATTGGTGGACCACTCATCTCATCAAAGAAATAGGGATTCGATTCTTGATGAATTAATCCGGTAAATGGCTTGTCGGTATAGTATTTATAATCCTTTAGAATTAATTTGTTTAGTGCCCCCTCAGCAGATTCCCTCAAAACCTGTCCTTTTCTATTGTAAAATACTTTCTTTAATGGTGCACCAGACGATTTTGTCCAAGTGTAGAATAAAGCATTATCTGGAGCATCAATAATACTTTCGTCAATCCAACGGGTAACCTGAACAATGTTTTTGCCATCTGGTAGAATAGTTTTTTCAAGATCCCCGAAGCTATCATAGTAAAAGGTAGAAGTTAGTCCATTAGCATCCGTTTCGCTTAGTTTATTTCCGGTAACTGGATCATAAGTAAAAGTGGTCATATGAGATTTTGGATTTTTTGTTCGAATTAGAAATCTTCCATCTGGGCTAAAAATAGTACTATCAGATCGACTAGGATAGCCGTTACATGCCTTGGTAGCTGATTTAATATTGCCGAAATCATCATATGTATAGGAGGTTGTCAATTGATATGCTGTGCCTGGGTCATTTGTTATTGTTTGAAGAAGTGAGGAGTTTGGAACGTATTGATATTGATAAAAATGATTAATGTTATTTGTGCCGGTGTTTGTGTATGTTACGGAATCATATTCTTTTAAACCCAGAAGATACTTGTCTCCAGTATTGATATGCTGAAAACTTAGGTCATGCTCTTCAGCTTGCAAGTAAGTAGTACCATCTGTTGAATAAGATATTTTAATTTTTTTGGGAAATCTATAGAGATCATGATTTTTGTATTCTGTTTTAATGGTATTGAATAATACAGCGTTTTCAGTAAAGGTATTCTCTATTGTTTGTGAAATGTCAGAAGTATAATGCCAAGTTTTGTTTACTCCGGTATGTCTAAAGATATATTTATATGAAGTTGATGAGATAGGATTATTATAAGTACCTCCAGAAGAAGTATAAAGAACTTTTTTATATGTTACAGGAATAAAGTAGGGCCTTTTTATGGTATTATAATCTGCAGTATAAGTATTTTCTGCATTGTTTTCTATCCCCAAATGACTGAATCCTAAGAAGCCTCTACCTTGTACATGGATCCATCCTGTTCCGTAAAACAATTTGTTTTCATACTGTTGACTTCCATAGTTTTTTTTGAAGACCGAGACAATATTTCTAGCTGATAAGTCTGGTACGAGGGGAAAACTATCTACACTGTAATTTATAGGGTAGATAATAGTTGAACAAAGGGGTTTGTAAGTCAACTCCAAGGATTCTCCAAAACTGTTTACAATTTTAGTTATTTTTCTATTACTAATATTTTGCGAATAGTCGGATAATACAAATCTTTGCGTTTCAGATGTGCTAACATATAATATAGAGTTATTATTGTAGCCAAGGAAGTTTCCAAAACAAGCGACAGGAGGTGAAACTGAATGTGATACGCCAAATTCCCATTTAATAAAATCAATATAGTCCGAATAAAAGACGACCTTGTTTTGAAGTGTATTTAATCCAGTAAGGTTTAAGAAAATATCTCTACGGTTATAAATAAAATCAGAAACAGAAACATCGGTTCCAATATTACTGTTGATTATCATTGAAATATCGCTACAGCCATCTTCGTTTAAATCTGATGTATAAATACCATAGTTATTCCAATTCACTGTTGTCCGGGAAAAATAATAAAGAGCTACAAGGTCTTTTGCCTTTATAGC
>JAJTBW010000281.1 GCA_021286705.1 Sphingobacteriia bacterium | reverse complement strand
AAGGAATTTAATCCCGAAAATTCTTCCAGATCCGACTGAATTAAAAGCACTTTTAAATCCTTGTCAAGATAACCAAAAATCACACAGTCCACCGAAACAGCAATCTTAAAATATTCGAGGTGGCTGATTTTTTCGAGTTCCGCAGTCTTAAAATTCGGGTTGTTTACCATTTTTTAAAAGTGAATTAACACAAATAGTTACAATAGCTTGACCACCACAAGAATACAATATTCTTAACATTATTGATTATTCTAAAACATATCTTTTAATTAATAATACGTAATGCGCTTATAAATAATTAAATATAGTCAATTATTAAAAATTTTTCTGATTTTCGGTGGTATAGTCTATTATCTAATCTGTTTGTGTATTACATTTACCGCCAAAAACCGTATGGCCACAAGTGCTAAAAAATCCGCATTGGGAAAGAAGAAAAAACTAAACAACTATGGATTGCAAATCCATAGGTTGAGTACATTGACTGAAAGTCATTTGAACTTGCTGTAAACAGCATTGAAAACTGTAAACTGAAAGTTCATTAAAATCACTCAAGAATGAAATTCTCATCGCTATTTGGATTATCCCTGTGATGTTCCAAATAATTCTGAATCATCTCATCAGTAATATTTCCACTACTCCAAGCTCCGTAGCCTATGCCCCACAAGTGTTGACCCCAATAACGTTTCTTCAATTCTACAAACTCATCCATCAGCAATCTCGCACTTCTACCCTTCAAACGCTTCACAATCTCGCTTATCGACAACTTCGGCGGATAACTTATATGCAGATGAATATGGTCTTTACTCACTACACCTTTTAGTATCCGTATATCCATCGTATCGCACATCTGACGTATTAAATCCCTGCATCGAATCTGCACTTCGCCTCGCATTACACCATACCGATACTTTGTACTCCATACTATATGAACATGCAATTGATGAACACTATGGCTACTTTTACGATTGGCAACATTTTCCATTTGACAAAAATACAACGATATTTGTAGAAGCTAAAGCCTTGGACTAAAGTCCATAGCTTAAACTAACGTTTTGTGACCAGTAAAAAAAAGAAAATAGCCCATATTATCTTTGAGGTGACAAAATTTCATAAATATATGGGACTATTTACTCGTAATAAAAGTAACAAGAAGCCAATTATAAAACAAATTTTAGAGCTTATTCCTAATTCTATTTTGCAAAGCAGTATAGCTAAACATAAAAGTGATAAATTCTGTAGTAAATATAAGACTTACGATCAACTGGTCTCTCAAATGTTCGGACAGCTGAATAAATGCCTGACTTTAAGCGATATAAGTACCGCCATTGCTGTAAACACCACCTTTATTGGAGACTTAGGATTACAACAAAGCCCCGCCAGAAGTACGATGAGTGACGGCAATGCAAAACGAAGCTGGAAGGTATTTGAAACGATGTATTACAAATTGCTCTCTCATTATAGCAATCTGTTACTGAGACATGGTAAAGCAATGGATATAGAAGAGATAAAAGGTAAAGTGATTAAGATAATAGACAGCACCACTATCAGCTTATGTTTGAGCTTATTTGAATGGGCGAAGTTCCGGACAGCTAAAGGAGGCATAAAAATACATACCTGTTTGGATCATGCGCTTATGCTTCCTGATCTGGTAAATATAGGCGAAGCGGCTGTGCATGATAAACGCGGTCATCCGCAAACAGTATTTGCACCGGGAACTATTATTGTAGAAGATAAAGGCTATTTTGATTTCAGTTTAATGATGCAACGCATTAATGCTGATAACGTATTTGTAACCAGAATAAAAGACAATACAGTATATGAAAGCATTTGTGAAAAAGAATTACCGGTTGATAAAGACCAGCATATACTTAAGGATGAATTAATCCGGCTTACCGGCAAAAAGGCCATCGAAGTAGGCATTGACCAGGTAACGTTACGCCGGATAGTAGTGTATGATAGTGAAAAAGATGTTCAGTTAGAAATTATTACCCAGGAATTGAGATGGGCAGCATCTACCATTGCAGCCTTATACAAAGCCAGATGGGATGTTGAAATATTTTTTAAGCAACTAAAGCAAAATTTACTGGTAAAAACATTTACAGGCACAAGCGAAAACGCTGTAAAATCTCAGATTTATATAGCGCTCATTACCTATCTTTTATTAGAATTGATAAAGCGCTGTATCGCAAAAGGCGCACAGGTATTTAGTAATCTGTGTGAAAAAATCCGTTTTTGCTTAACCTATTACCACAGCCTTGATTATGTATGCAACCAAATAAAAGAAGGCGCAGTAAAAGCAAGAGGAAAACCAAATAAGCCAAATTGTCAGAAATCATTTAATTTTTAATAACGGACTTTTATTCCGAGAAATCAGTTTACAAATACAGTAAAATCAATACTTTCGTTGGGTCAAATCATCCTTTTTTGAAAAAGTTCGGATCGCAGTGAAAAACAATATCAAAATTGCATCAAAATGTTCTCTTTTTGATGTAATTTTTCATAATATCATCCTTCTACCAGCCCCCATCCGTCTCTTACTTTGATTACTTTGACCCAAATAAAAATCATGATCCTGAGCTGACTGTGCAATAGTACTTTTTGTTAATGGCCCTACCTGTCTGAAAAAACGCACACAGCAACACCCCCGAGTTTGTAAAAATGAACGAAGCAAAACTTTACGATAGATTTTTTTTGAAATACCTGAATTTGACATCGCGCAGAATGATTGTATTTGACAGGGCATACAATCATTATTTGCAGTTTGGTAAAATTCCAACAGATTTTTCAATACCTTTGAGAAAATTTTTTGAAATCGATGCAACCTTTTCACCTTTAGAAAGTCATTATTGCAATTATTCGAAACCTTATGCACTTTTCTAACTTTTGATGTTTGCCTGAATTCCAGTTACATGAATTGATGCTTTGAAGCCATTGGTGTGTCCATACTTTTTCGGAGACACCACTGGAGGCTATTCAGCTCTGCATAGTTCTTTGAAATAGTGGGGTCA
>JAJTBW010000280.1 GCA_021286705.1 Sphingobacteriia bacterium | reverse complement strand
TATATATGCTAAGTCGTTTTTTTCAAATTGTAAAAGACGTTTTGTTGAGAACTTATTCATTGAGTGAACCTTTTACTATTTTACCATAACTTTTACATCAGCAACCACAGTATTACCACCGATCAACCGTGCCAGATAAATTCTTGCCGGCCATTGGCTCACGTTAATTGTTACCTGTTGAGTCTCCTTAGCAATCTGGATGGTTTCACACATTCGACCCAGAGCGTCGGTAAACTGCAATTGCAGGTTATCGGGTAGGGTATAGTATAAGGTTCGGCTACTTATCCCATTGTTTTCCCACTCTTTCATCATTCGATCCGGTATGGTGATTGTAACCTGCCCGGAGGTCGGATTGGGTGACGCCAGCAAAGAGTATCGTTCTGACTGATGTATGGGCTCTTCCAATCCAACAAGAATATCACAATCCAAAAAAATGGTGTCAATAGACTGAGGTGTTTCCGGACAAAGATAGTCGTAAACCAAAGGACGAGTATCTAAGGGCGGGTACTCCAGATCAGGAGTTAGTTTGTAAAGAAACATTTTTAAAGAATCTGTGGTAGCCCAGAATCCGGCTGTCATTAAAATATGTTTGTCAGTAGTTAATCGAACCTGCATTAAACCATTTAAATCATCAAATAGATTCTTTTCTTTTAAAAGGTTGCCAAGGGTATCCGAAAGACGGGCTACATTATGTCCAGGAACCCAGCCAGATTCATCCCAATACTGAGTACCCATCACAATACTGTCTGCTGAGATATATGCCAGACCTGGTTGATTTCCTCCTGCTCCAAAATACATTGGAATTCCTTGTGGATAAATTATCTCTTGAAGATTAACTCCCTCTTTACTCAACTTCAATAAAGCAGGAGGATAACATTGACAAGGAATATACGGAGCATAGCCACCAATTGTATAATTGCCGAAATAATCTAAAGCAACATTTAAGCCGGCTCTACTTGATGAGTCAAATTCTGAATACCAAGGCTTCCCCCAAATATCATCTCCTTGAGGAGTAAATTTGATGTTAAGTAACTGGAATTTCCATTGAGTAGGACTTAAGTAATTATCGTAAAGCACACAGTCCCCTGTGAATAAAAGATTCTCCTCCTTGTCCTTCAGAAGTGTGAATCCATAGCCATTGGTAGCCCATTGAGGGTATTCAGAGGTAAGATATACCTTTTGCCAGAGCGTTTCTCCATCGGGAGATAGGCAGAATAACCAAATTCGCTCCTCGGCTATATCAGTCCCGAAATAATTGATTAGTGCAATAAAGTTTCCATTGTTCAACTCTACAATATCGGCTCCATCATCAATATCCATTGGGATAGAATAAATCTTACACCATTCTTTATTACCACAGGCATTCAACTTCATGATCCATACATCGTAACAGAAGTAATCCGAACACTGATCAATGGCTGTTGTAGAACCAATCAATATACAACCACCGTCCCGAGTAGGGGTAAAGTGGCTAAATGCTCCCTGGTTATTAATGTCTCCGATATATCTTTTCCATATCGGATTCCCGTTAACATCGGTTTTCATTACGATACTCATTCTGTTAATCATATCGTCATCAACCAGAAGGCCCAATACCATATACCCTGAATCATAAGATTCGTAAACATCTTTTCCACCCGCCAGGCTATTAAGGCTATAGATTTTTGGCCATAGATCCTTTGGGTTGGTCTGACCCCGGACAAAGGTTCCTGTATCACAACGTTTGAAGTTTTTCTGAATGTTGTATTCGGGCTGATATCTTTGGGCTTTCGATAAGCCAATGGATGCCATTAGCCACATTAAAAGATAATACTTAAAGTTTTTCACGAGTGAAGAAGATTAAAATGAGCGAAATAGTTTGAACCATTTCTCTTTTCTATGGATGATGAAGTTGTAAAATAGAATGAGTTATTTCAGAATTAACTGTCGTCGATTAGGTAACGACCGTGTTAGATAGTTTTCTATTTTTTGAAAAACTTAGTGCTGTAGTTTGAGTTATCACTATAATGTAACGAAAGGATATAGTAGCCGGAAGCTAAGTCAGCTATGTTTAACGAAGCCTCGTTACTATTAGGATTGATTCTCAATATGCTTTGTCCTAGGCAATCTAATAAGTTAGCTTCCTTGATGCTTTTTGAACAATGAATATCCAGCGAATTAGAATTAATACAGATTCGTGGCTCATTGCCAGATGTTAAGGGTTCGTTCGTCCCAACCGTAAAATCAAGTTGCCAGAAATCATTTAACTCCAGGGATGGGTAGGTGCTATCATAGCCGGTGCCTAAATAGGCTGATTGGCCTATGGTAAAGCATATAGCAAAAGATCTTCCATAGTTAACATTTAGACTAGGAAGTTCAGTCCATTGATCCGATGTGGGGTCATATTTCCACATATCATTTAAACAAAATTCATCAATGCCTTTTGATATAAATCCTTGATCACCAGTACCCACGTATCCGTAATTGCCGATTGAAAATCCTACCGCACCATATCTGGGTAATGGTATAGGAGTCTTTGGAGTCCATGTGTCTGTTGAGGTGTTGTATAGCCAGAATTCATTACCCCCATTCCATGTATCACAAGAGCTTATATAGACGGAGTCTGCGATTGAAAATCCGGCTAAGGAGCTTTTTGCTACTCCGGGAAAATCTCCTTTTTGAATCCATTGATCTGAAATAGGATTGTATTGCCAAACATCACTGAAAGGCTGATCTCCATTTCCTGCGATTACATAGCCACTGTTATTACTTGTTATTGCAAATGCTGTTGATCTACCTCCTCCAGGAAAATTATTTCTCTGTGTCCAATTATTCGTAATGGGATCATATTCCCAGAAATCGTCATATCGTTGTATTGTAGCTCCATGAGCACTTATACCCAAGCCGAAATACCCCTTGTCCCCTAATACAAATCCGACAGAACATTTTCTAGCTTCGGCAGGGAAATCCGCTTTTTGACTCCAGGTGTCACTTATCGGGTCGTAAGCCCAAAGATCATTAAGATATTTTACAATGTCAT
>JAJTBW010000279.1 GCA_021286705.1 Sphingobacteriia bacterium | reverse complement strand
GCACATTATTTGCATCTAAAATTGCTTCACCGGCAGTTACATAAGGTTTAGACCCTTTAGGGCCATGAGTTGGTGCCGGATGTTTAAAATCAAATCCAGTATCTATTCTAACTCCAACGATCAAAACTCTCTCACGAAACTGTGGAACTCCGTAATCAGCAAAATTATATAGCTTGGGAGTTAAAATATATCCTGGAGTAATATTCTCAAAATCCTCAATTATCTGTTGGATGGCTTTTCTATTGTTCGCTGTAAGTAACCCTTTAACGTTTTCAGCAATGAAAGCTTTTGGTTTTTTTGCTTCAACAAATTTTAAGAAGCTCTTGTAGAGGTTTCCTCTTTTACCATCTAAGCCTGGCTGTTTCCAAATCATTGAGAAGTCCTGACAAGGAAAACCACCAAGGATCATATCACAATCAGGAATTGATTTGTCAGTAAAGGGATTAATTGTTTCTATATCACCTTCAACAATTATATTTTCTCCAAAGTATTTACTGAATGTTTTGCAAGCGAAATGTTCGAAGTCATTTGCCCAAACAGTTTCATAACCTCTTTGATGAAAACCAAGATCAAGCCCTCCACAGCCAGAAAACAAAGAAATTATTTTAGGCATATCTTGAGTTGTCATCTTTTGAGCGAGTTTGGGTAAAAGTTAATAAATATATTGTGTTTATCTGTATCATCGTAAGCTAATTTCATTAATAGGTACAAGTTGAACAAATTCCTTGAATTCACCAAAATACAATTTTCTTTGAAGCGGTGATAAGTGTTTATTATCAACGAGTTGAAGTAATAAAGAGAAGTCTAAAAAACCAAGAATTTCAGACGTTCTATAATCAAGATTTACTAAGATAAATACCCCAATATCAAACTTATCTCTGTTGATCTTGGGGTATTGACCTGCGGTAAAAGAGAATAAAGCTATTTTTTTATCACCATAAAAGAAGGCAGGAGAATAATCTTTATTGTTTTCTTTTTGGTCTAAATCAATAATAGGCTGGTCAAAATACTTCTCCAATGCTAATTCACCATAAGAACGCACTAAAAACCTTTCAAGATATGCTTGTCCCTCAAAACGATCCCTTAAATTATATAGGTTGCTTATTCCAAGATTTTTTAATGTTATTTTCTTTAACCATTCATATTTTGAGTAGTCAATTTTATATTTCACGGTAAACGCACCTTCAGCTGAATACGACATTGATTTCTTCCACTTATTTTGATTCTTTTATTTTAATTAAATTATTGAGTGTGATTTCTAAATTATTTTTCAGTTCACATTCCCAGATATAGATGATATTCCACCCAGTATTTTTTAAAATAATTTCGTTCCTTGAATCTCGCTCTTTATTATTCTTAATTTTGAGAGACCAGTACGGTATATTGCTTTTTGGCAATGCATAGTATCTGCAACCTTCATGCCCGTGCCAAAAACAACCGTTCACAAAAATTACAGTCTTATATTTTGGCAATACAATATCTGGTTTCCCGGGTAAATTTAATGAATGTAATCGGTATCGGAAGCCTTGATGGAATAAAAATTTACGTACAATTATCTCCGGTTTGGTATTTTTTGCCCTAATATGGCTCATATTAAGGCTTCTGACTTCTGGCGAATGAACATCAGTCATAACTCAAGAATGCTTTTAATTTCTGTTAAATTATGAATATAAATTCAATCCTCTCAAATATTTAAATATTTGAAATTTAAAGACATACTCTTTCAAAATGAGATCT
The DNA here is from genome assembly GCA_021286705.1 of Sphingobacteriia bacterium. Lineage (GTDB taxonomy): Bacteria > Bacteroidota > Bacteroidia > Bacteroidales > TTA-H9 > JAJTBW01. Next base: position 1,292 of record JAJTBW010000279.1, on the reverse strand, counting down.
ATAAAGCAAAAGAGGCCCTTTTCAAAGCCTCTTTAAATTATTGAACCTCATTGAACAGTTTCAGAATCATATTGAATCCCCGAAATGTAATCAACAGCCCTTTGTGCTTGAGCGGCTGCCAAAACCAAAACTTTAGGATCATTTTGAAAAGTTCTGATCCAGCTTTTAATGTAAGCAGCATTGTTCTGGATTGTCGCCTGTTCAATGCCAGCCATCCCACATAAAAACGCAGCCCCCATCTCAGCTACCAATTCCTCTTGACTGTAATCCTGTGATCCAAACTTATGATCTTTGATTTTTGCATGACGACCAAGACGTTTGTTGTGCCCTGTGCTATGAACTAGTTCATGGAACAAGGTTGAATAGAACTGATGATCGTTAAAGAAAGTCCGGGGATTTGGAATAGACACGGCATCGGAGAGAGGATCATAAAATGCAGAATCACAGTCACGGATAATTAGCGGACGATCTTGCCACTGATTAATAAGTGACTCTGCCTCTACTATAGGACTAAAATCATGGTCAAAAGCTTCTGTTTTTGGAATCTTCTTTTCATCAATGCCATGCACCTGAGAGATATTGAAGACATTGTAGTATCGAAGAAAGGGTATTATTTTCTCCTCCTCTGCTTTATCTTCATGCTTCAGCAATTTCCAAAATACAACCATGGTTGACTTTTGTCCTTTGCGAACAGTTCCTCCCAAAGCTTTGGCTTGCTCGAATGTTAGATAAAAAGGCAAAGCATCCTTTCGGCAAAGCAAAATCCAGAAGTTAATTCCACGATAAGGTCGCTGTGTCACAAGATTTCGAGGTATCCCATTTGCTGTTTTCCATGGAATCTCCCATGGAATGACACCAGCATTAAGAAGATCGATAATCTTCTGTGTTACGATCTCATAAAGATCAAATTTGTTCATTTATAACGCCGCTGCCCTGCGGACTCTTTTTAGGCTACTGGCACGCCGATTTATGACTTTCAGTAGCATTATCATTTAGTAAGGCCGCAAGGACAAGAATTGACAATTTGCCAAATGAACAAGAACTTTTAAATACTAAATTTTGTCAGATTTACCATACTATCAGTTGGGGTTATCCTGGAATACAATTGTGGCATGGATTATTCAAGAGAAAACTTAACCTACTTTGCTGAAGCAAATCGCTACAGTAGAAGAATTCTGTTTGGTATAAAACAAGAGGATCGGCTTTTACATACTTACATTATTGGGAAAACAGGTACTGGCAAAACAGATCTTCTGCAAACTCATATCATTCAAGATATGAGTTTTGGTAGA
>JAJTBW010000278.1 GCA_021286705.1 Sphingobacteriia bacterium | reverse complement strand
GGGTAAGATAGGAACTATATAGGTAGAGGATATAGAGGGGATATAGAGGGGATATTGAGGAGATGTTGAGAAGATGTTGAGATTAAAGATACAAGAGAGATCCTTTAAAAATGCTGATTATTATTGAATTGGAACATGAGTATTTGTGGCTGGCAGGGGAAATTCAAGATTCAGAATTCAAAGATTAGCTACTAGTTAACGTCTACTTTCCGACTTGTGGACTAAATTCAAGAATTTTCTTGTGTTTCGATGGTACTAAAGAACTTATTCATAAGGGCTATTTGATTAATCTAGTGTCGCTAATAGAGTCGTATCCTTGTTGTTCGATCTGTTTTACTTTAGGATTAGTAAATGGAAGAATTGATTACCAAGGCTATGTCATAGAGGTTTAAAAAATATTAATTTACTTATATTATGAAGGTTACCTCTACAGCTTTTTGAGTTATTAGAATTAATTTAGTATAGTCTTTTCCGTTCATTAACTACCTTATATCCTCTTATCTCTTCTTCCGGGAGTCTTTTACCTTTCTCTAATTTATAATAATCGACATTTTCAATTTCTCCTACCCATTCGAATAGATAATCAAATTCATAGTATGTTCGCTGTTTTCGTCCGGTTAGTGTGAAGTCAGCTTTTCCATTTATTAGATATCGAACAACTTGGCCGGCCTTAAGCTCAAATATCTTGTGATTGCTTCTAAAAGGTTCACCTATGGTCATTGAGTGGGTACTATATTCAAGTCCTATATCCAATTTTAAGGGAAGTTGATCTGTAAACTTAAAGATGTCTGTAAAAAACACAGAGTTTAACTGCTTTACTTCTTTTACCGCAATGGTATCTGCCTTAGCGAATTTGCTCTGGTTATCTGATAAATTAGTTGAATTACCATTCCAATGTCCATCAGTTTGCAAAGAGTTACTGTTAAGATTTTGTTGAATAATAATTAGTCGTGACTTAGGATTTACATTAATTTCTCGTAGTGTTGTTGGTAAATAGAGAGTTCCCTTTTCAGTTTTTACAATTCTGGGGATGGTTATTCCATCATCGAGGTTTTTATCTATGGAGTAGTCGGAATAGTTATCTTTCTTTAAGATCTTCTCTAGTTTGCTGATGATTAAAACGATTGCCATTAAGTCTTTTACTTATTTAACAGAGGCGGGAAGGAATTGTTCTTTATCTGGATTATAAGTAACTTGTTTAGGTATAAATAGTATGTTAAGTGTCTGATAAATAATAGATCTATTCTGCTATCTGTTTACTTGTACTTTTTTATTGTAGATAAAATTTACATCACTTCATCAGAAACTCAAGCAATAGAGGTATGTTTTAAATGTAATAGCGGGACTTACAGCAGATAGAAAATTTATGTTATTCTGTCAGGAAACTGGGTTTCAATTTTTAAGGCCGATTCTTTCTGAATTGATTGAGTCTTTTTCTTCAAGTTTAATCATTTTAAAGGCCACAGGAGGAGATTCGTTATTCTTAAAACAATAAAGATTTAGTATGACCCTTGTCGGGGCGCTTATTATGTTTTTCTTTTATGTAACTTAGGTATGTGTTTGAATGCGATGTGAAGTTTATCAGCCAGACAGCTTAAGCTTATGGCAATTGTTAGTAATAGTAGGGGTTGATTATCAATATTTCTTATCAATATGGTTAATCCTGTTACAATAAAAGATATAGCGGATTTATTAGGGCTATCCAAATCAACGGTTAGTCGAGCTTTAAAGAATCATCCTGATATTAATCAGGATACGAAGAAGCTTGTCGTTGAAATGGCAGAAAAACTCCGATACAGACCTAATACCGTGGCGATGTCATTGAGAAATAAGAAAAGTGGAATAATAGGGATGATCGTTCCTCATATTTCCTCTTTCTTTTTTCCTTCGGTGATCAAAGGGGTAGAGTATGAGGTAAATAAGGGAGGTTACAAGCTCATGATTTTACATTCAAATGATGATTGTCAAAGAGAGGAAGAGGCCTGTCAGCTATTAATGTCAAGTAATGTTGAGGGGATACTGATATCTATGGCAAGTACAGTCAGGCACTATACTCATTATGAGAGGATACATCAATATAACTTGCCAATTGTTTTCTATGATCGAGTTCCTGAGGCATTTGAAGCAGACAAGGTATTAGTTGATGATTACCACGGAGCCTTTAGAGCTGTTAAACATTTGATTAATTGTGGGAAGCACAAGATAGCTATCTGTTTGGGGAATTCTAACTTACTCATTAGTCAAAATCGATTAAAGGGTTATGCTGATGCTTTGGTTGAGGCTGGTATGGTGTTTAATTCTGATTATATCTACTCTGGTGAGACCCCTGAAGAGGTAGAGTTATTGACTCAACAGATCTTGTCTCTTTCTGATCCTCCAGATGCTATTTTTGCAATCAGTGATTTGACGATGTCCGGAATCATGAGAGCTATATATAGAGCTAATCTAGTTATTCCCGGAGATATTGCAGTTATCGGTTTCGTGGAGGAGCCTTTTGCTTCAATGTACCATCCACCTGTAACTTCTATAATGCCTATGGGATATGAAATAGGGGTAACTGCCGCTCAACTTCTGTTAAAACGAATAGCGTTAGAGGACAGTCAATTTGTTGCTCAGACAATTAATATCGCAAGTGATTTGATTGTCAGAGAGTCGACGTCAGTTCAATAGTTACAACTGTGTTTTGTGAAAGGTATTTTATTATAGCTTTGAATTAATCCCTTAAGGTATATTCACTGTTGTTAAGCTTCTCTAATCTGATTTTTGTTGGGTCAAATATTGCATTAAAAAGAGTTCCAAAAAACAATACTCCGGCATAGAGGGTGGCGAGACTAAAACCTGCCAAGGCATTGCCTCCCATTGAATCACTAAGGGCTCCCATGCTTAATGGACCAAATGCAGCTCCTGCTGCAGTAAAGAAGAGTATTATCCCTGCTGCTGCTCCATGTTGTGCCTTTGGAAAGCAGCTAATACCTTTTGAGTTTATTGTTGGATAAATAACTGACATGAAGAGTCCTGAAAGAGGGAGA
>JAJTBW010000071.1 GCA_021286705.1 Sphingobacteriia bacterium | reverse complement strand
AAGATAGGAACTATATAGGTAGAGGATATAGAGGGGATATAGAGGGGATGTTGAGAAGATGTTGAAGAGATGTTGAAGAGATGTTGAGAGTGATTATTTAAACCACGAAAGGCACGAAAGGCACAAAATCTGCTAGATGAAGAATTTCGTGTTTTTAGTGTTTTTCGTGGTTAAATGTAATCTGCGATTTAAAATTCAAAGATTAGCTTCTAGCTTCTGGCACCTGGCCGGTTATGGATTAAATTCAAATTCAAGAATTCAAAACTTGGCTGCTGGCTACTAGCTGATGGCCAGCTGCCAGCTGCCAGCAGCTAAAAGCCAGATGCCTCCTTTGTTTTATAAGACTATTTTATGTGACTCCCTGAAATCATTAGAGCTAACTCTGATGATGTAGACTCCTGAAGAGAGTGACTTAGGTAGAGTAATTGTTTGGCTACCCTGTATAATGTTGAGGTCTTCTTTTATCGCCAATGAACCACTGGCGGTATATATTTCAATAACTGATTTGCCTAATGATACGGCTGATAGAAGAGTCAACTGAGTTTCTGAACTACGATATAGAGTCAGACTCTTGTTTGTGTAATCCGGGTTGTTGATTCCACTTGTTGTTAAGGCAAGTTTAAAGTTAGGGATGCCATATCCGAGGGTGTCATTGGGATTGGATGAGTATGAAGAGGTGCTACGTATGAGCTTAATTAACTTCATAGGAGAATAGTTAGGCAATGCCTGCATCAAGCATGCCATTGAACCAGCAATCAATGGGGATGAAAAAGAGGTTCCATTGCCACCTTGTGCCGTTCCAGTGGACATTAGTAACCATGTTCCACTTCCCTGAGCTGAAACGTCAGGTTTGATTCTACCGTCAAAGGTAGGTCCCCAGGAGGAGAAAGAGGCCCAATGTCCTTTATAATTGGTTGCACCTACAGTTAAGACACTATCGCCATCAGCCGGAGCCCCGATGTATTTCCATTGGCTTGATCCTTCATTGCCTGCTGAGTTTACCACAAGAATCCCTTTAGAGACTGCAATGTCGGCAGCACGTGTAACAATGGCAGTGTTTCCATCCATCATTTCGTAGGTGTAATTGTATAGGCTGTTATCAAACTCAGTATAACCTAGTGATGAATTGATCACATCAACCCCCACCGAGTCAGCAAAAGCAGCCCCAATGCTCCATTGATACTCTTCTATGCGGCTCTCTTGCCCTGTTACTTCGGTCCTTATTAGCCAATAGCTCGCGTGAGGCGCTGATCCAACTATTAGCCCGGGTCTATTTGCACCCATTACTGAGAGTACGGAGGTTCCATGTCCATTCATGGTTGAAGCAAAAACATCATTTCCTTTTTCTGCCGCATCAAAGGTTCCTAATATCCTATTCTGCAAGAATAGTGAATCAAAGCCATTGATAATATTGGTATTTGCAAAACCGCCATCCAACACCCCAATTGTAATTCCTTTTCCGGTATACCCAAGGTTATGGAGCTCATCCATCTTTATCATGGCTATTTGATTCAGTGCGTTACCATAATCAAAAACACCGGTTTGACTCTTATAACGTGGGTAGTATTCATTGTTTTGACTGAAGGAATAGGGAGGTATGCCCTCTATGTTATAATTACCAAGTGTATTTTCTATTCCTTTGGTCGTCTTGGGAAGACCCGGTAATACCTCTTTTACAAACGATAATGCTGCTATATTGGCAAGTACAGTCTCGCTTGGGTTTTTCAGGATGACCCCATTGAACCATTTAAGAGTTCCTACTATCTCACCACCCGCTTGTTTTACTTGTGTAACGTACGATGGGTTTACAGGTAGATCATGTTTATCGAAGGGGATGTTAAATTTTGCCCTTCTATTAATGGCTTTTTGTGATAAAAACTCTAGTGGTCGATCGTAGGAGAAGGGGCTGTTATTCTTGTCCTTAAAAGTCACGACATAGCGTGTTCCTTCCAGTTGAGCCATTGCTGTGAAGGAAATTGCAAGAAAGAGGAGTATTAATTTAATCTTCATAAGACTGTAATTCTTCAGGTTAATTAAATGCTTTACTGGGTTGAGAGAACTCTTGCCAATTATTATTTATATCGAGTCACAATTAGTCATTTCTAATAGTTCTGTGAGGGAGATAATCGACACGCCCAACGACATGGCTTTTTTCTCTTTTTCTGGTCCCATGTTATCACCGGCAACGATATAATTAGTTTTAGACGAGACGGATGATACCATAATCCCCCCATAGGAGGTGATGAAATCCTGAACGACAGATCGGGCTACAGGTTTCCCGTTAAAGTCGAATGTTCCGGATACAACAAATTTCTTGTCTTGGAGTTCATTCCCTTTTCTCTCAGTAGCTTGCCCAATCTCGAAGGTAAGTCCTGCGCTTTTAAGTCGCTCAATGATCTCTTTGTGTTCGGCTTTCGAGAACCATGCAACAACACTATCTGCAATTCTATCACCTACCTCATCTACTGTGATGAGTTGATCTCTTGTTGCCGATGCGAGTGCCTCAATAGATTTAAAATGGCTTGCTATTTTCTTAGCGGTAGTCTCGCCAACGAATCGTATTCCTAAAGCAAATAACACTCTCTCGAAGGGTACTTTCTTAGATTCCTCTATGGAGGTCAAGAGATTGCTTATTGTCTTATCTCGGAATCTAACCTCACGACGTTTTATTCCATCATCATAAACCTTAACGATATTAAGAAGTTGTTCTGGTTTTAAATCGTAGAAGTCGGCTACATTGTTTACCATGCCATGTTCATAGAGTGCCTCTGTTTTTCCTTCACCCAGTGAGTCTATATTCATTGCTTTTCGGCTGATGAAATGTTCCAGCTTCCCTTTAATCTGGGGCGGACAGGTATCTTCAGCAGGGCAATACCAAGCAGCCTCACCTTGTTCCCTTACCAGCATCGTCCCGCATTCAGGGCAGTTACTTATGAACTCAATAGGTTTTGAGTCTTCTTTCCGACTATCAATGTCAACACCAACTATCTTAGGAATAATCTCACCGCCTTTCTCAACATAGACCTGATCTCCGATTCTGACATCAAGCTGGGCGATCACATCAGCATTATGCAGAGATGCTCTTTTAACGGTTGTACCGGCTAACTGAACAGGCTCTAAAACAGCTACTGGTGTAATTGCTCCAGTCCTGCCTACCTGATATACGATATCCAGCAAAGTAGTGGATACTCTTTCTGCTTTGAATTTATAAGAGATGGCCCATCTGGGTGATTTGGCTGTGAATCCTAGCTTCTCTTGTTCTGAATACTTATTGACTTTAATTACAACGCCATCAATATCGAATGGGAGGTTGTTTCTTTCAATATCCCAGAAGTCGATGAATTCATAGATATCGGCTAAAGAGTGGGCTTTGATAGTGTACATCGGGACTTTAAAGCCCCATGAACGGGCTGCTGCCAAGCTATCATAATGGTTATCGTAATCTAAGCCTTCTCCAAGAACAAAATAGAGCATACAATCGAGGCCACGATGGGCTACTTCTGCTGAATCCTGTAGTTTTATACTGCCTGCAGCAGCATTTCTTGGATTAGCAAATGGAGCATCGCCATCAATCTCTCGCTGGTTATTTAGGGCATTAAAAGCAGAATGAGGCAGAATTACCTCTCCTCTGATCTCAAATGATTCGGGAAAGTCTCCGTTTAAACGTAGAGGAACACTTTTGATGGTTTTAACATTGTTGGTAACATCATCGCCTCTTACGCCATCTCCTCTGGTAACCGCCCTGACCAGTTTCCCATTCTCGTAATGCAGACTAATAGCTAACCCGTCATACTTTAACTCACAAACATAGATAGGCCTGTATCCAAGCTGCTTTACAACTCGATTATCCCAGTCGGCCAACTCTGCCTGCGAATAGGTGTTTCCTAGCGATAGCATAGGCCTGATGTGAGTAAAGGTCTCAAACTCTTTTGTGATCTCACCTCCGACTCTTTGAGTAGGCGAGAGAGGGTCAGCTAAATCAGGAAAACGCTTTTCGAGGTTAATCAGCTCATCTAGGAGCATGTCAAAGTCATAGTCGCTGATCTCAGGAGATGCTAGTTGATAATATTGTCTGTTGTGATAATCAATCAGGTCAGTGAGCTCTCTGATCCTCAGTTTTGCATCTGCACTAGTCATTTAGGTTGGCGTTACGGAGTGATACGGGATAAATCTTAGTGTTTCTAAAGATAACGATAGTTTCGTTTGCATTGTATGGGTTAAGCCAATGCATAAATTTATCGACAAAGCCAGGTTGAATGACGACCTCAAACTCAAGATTTGGTAAGGTATGATGTAGGTATGATAGTCGCTCAGGCATCTTATCATTGGCAAAGAACATAACGAAACCGGGTTCACTCCACGGTGAACGGGTCATGAATGAACTTAATGAGTCAATAGAGTAGCTGTTTTCTAATTCCAGCTGGTTAGGCCATTGTCTAGAGTAGAATGCAGGTAAAATCTTGGCATCACTACCGCCTCTTCCGTCGAGTATAATTGTTTTTATTCCGGGATAGGTGCTGATATATTCCATGGCTTCTACTTTGGCCTTCTTGGAATACATGACGGTAACTACAGGCAGTAATAGTATGTTGATTACCCAGAAAGCAACCCAAATGTTTTTATGGAGTTTTTTGTGATTCAGCCACCATGATCGATTATTGGAGAAAGAGAACCAGCCGGTAACGCCTGCAATAATCACAAACGGAATAATCGGGAAGATAAAACGCTCCTGTTTATTAGGGAACCAGCTATGGAATGCAAGAAATAACACTGTCGGCAGTGCTACAATGATCTGTCTTTTAAAGCGTGCAAATAACCCAAAGAAGATCAATTGACTTACAGGCGGAATTAAATCACCTGAGATCAAAAGAATATAGTTATACCATTCTCCGGTAAAGTAGTTGTTAGCATTCTCGATGTTATACCTGACATACTCCATGAATTCCGCAAAAGGTCTACCCCAGACGAACCAATCAATACCTCCCTGAACAATTCCTAATGATACCCAATAGGAGACCCCAAATAACAGGGCGGCTTTCCACTGACGGCTATACAATAGTGCCAAGCCTGAGCCTAAAGCAAAAAATATGGTTTGGAATCTAATACTGAAAGCTAACCCTATGAGAAGACCGGCGTAGATAGCATGTTTTGGCTTAATAATATCGTTCTTGGATAATAGCCATGTTCCCCATATCAAAAAGGGAATACAGGCCATCTCGACTAAGTTTCTGACTGACGCCCATGGAAAGAACCATAATCCAGCCAACATAAGCCCGGCTATTGCAGCCGCCTTCTTTTGTCCGTAATGTAAGGCTATTTTATAACCCAGTATGACGGTTATCATCGACCAGGCAGCATGAATCAACCTGACTAAAAACATCTTTATATCAGGGTTGACGATACCCAGAAATCCACAAATCTTAAAGAAAATAAAATGCAGCCCTGCATAGAAGAAGCTATGACCTGAAGGTTTAGCTCCTGGATGACTCCATGGCAACCATCCTGAGTAATCACCTCCTTCGGCCCATGACTGTGCTGGCTCAATTACCAGAAAATGGTCGTCCTGCATACCAAAACCACGGGCGAAGATTGCCGCTATAAGTCTTAAAACAATAGCTATAACTACAATAATTACCAAAGGCTTCTCAAACCACAACTGTTTTATTGTCTCTATTTTCATAAGTCTTGCCGATCTTTTGTGAGACAAAGATAAAAAAAGCTGGCACCTTATTGGGGTGTGATTAGGTTAAAGCCGTTCGAGGTGGGTCTTATTTAGGGTTTGTCACCAGAATAGTGATCATTCAACCAGTATCCTATAGGTGCTTAAAGGGTCACTCTTTTAGAGATTAAAGAGCTCTTTTATTTGTAAAAGATTGTTTTGTTTACCCTCGTCCCTCTTAATTCTATTACTATGGGTGTAATAGACATGGTTGCCGAGAAACTCAACTTGTAGTTTATACCACTCGATCAGAGAATAATCAATGATACCCTTTCTTTTCCATTCGAGACGCAGCCGTTCAGCGATCATGAAAAAATCATCTCTGCCTAAATAATCTAAGTCGGCATCACATAAGATCTTTTCCTCTGGCAGGGTTGCAGATTGTGGAAGCTGGGTAGTTAAAATCATTCCACATATTCTCTTCCTTTCAGCCTCAGTGTATCCAAATTGAGGTAACCATTCAGTCACCAATTTGCAGGCAGCGGCTTCATGTCCCTTGTAACTTATTATCATTCCGGCATCATGCATCAGTGCAGCGACGCTTAATAGTTCTGCTGTGTCATTGTCTATGTTCTCAGCTTTTGAAATTCTGTTAACAGCTTCGTAGACATCAAGCACATGGTCGATGTTATGGTAAAGCAAGTCACCCGGCAGGTGAACCTTTAACTTCTCAATTATATAACTAAATACTGAAGGATTCATGCTTTGTGAAGATGAAGTGGCTGTAAAGGTAACAACATTTTTTTATGCAGCTTGCATTTGTAAGTAATTCCTAATTTTCTAACTTTGTATTAGCAAATGCGGGAATAGCTCAGTTGGCAGAGCGAAAGCTTCCCAAGCTTTAGGTCGCGGGTTCGAGCCCCGTTTCCCGCTCAAAGGTCTCGTTACTGAGACCTTTTTTTAATTATATCATTAGTATTGGGTCGTCTGGCATGTTTTATGAGAAGTTTTAATTCAAATAAAGATAGCATGTACATTGTTGCTGACGATAAAATCCCTTTTTTAAAAGGGATCTTAGAAGATAAGGCAAGTATAGTTTATAAACCGGGAGAGAAGATTACCTCTGAAGATTTACTTAATGCGGATGCGTTACTGGTGAGAACCCGTACACGTTGTGATAAGTCTCTTCTTGAGGGTAGTAATGTTAGGTTTGTTGGTTCCCCTACCATTGGTTACGACCATATTGATACCATTTGGTGTGACGAGAACGGCATAATATGGAAAAATGCCCCCGGCTGTAACTCAAATGCAGTTCAGCAGTACTTTGGCTCAGCTATAGCTCTATTATATCAGCGATTTGGTTTTAATCCTGAAGGTAAAACTATTGGGGTAATCGGCGTCGGACATGTTGGGTCAAAAGTTGCTAATCTGGCTGCTCTTTTAGGAATGGAGGTTCTGTTATATGACCCTCCCAGAAAGAGTATAGAGCACGATGAACGATTTTGTGAATTAGAGGATATTTTAGAACAGGCGGATGTTATAACGCTACATGTCCCTTTGACTTTGGATAACTCATGGCCTACCTATCACATGATAGATGAGAAAGTCTTGTCATCATTGAATAAATGTCAGGTCATTATTAATACCTCAAGAGGGGAGGTGGTTGAAACGGAGGCTCTGAAACAGTGGATTCAGAAGCAACAGGCAATTGGGGTTTTTGATGTCTGGGAAAATGAGCCTGATCCAGATTTTGAATTGCATCAACTGGCTGCAATCGCCACTCCACATATTGCCGGTTACTCTCTCGAAGGCAAGGCTAATGGCACCCAGGCAATAGTCCGTAGTCTTAGTCAGCATTTTAATCTTGGCCTTAACTCGTACTCTCTTCCCGAGTTCCCGACTCCCGTTGATCACTCTTTTTACATTGATTGTGACGATCTGAGTGATAATGAGGTACTGTTTTCAGCTTTTCTCAGAGTGTATGATATAACCAGAGATGATATACTCCTTAGGCATGATCCCTCAGATTTTGAAGAGTTGAGGAAAAATTACAGTTATAGAAGAGAGTGGTCTGCCTATACCATCCGATTAAAGAATGGTACAATTAGGCAAAGAAAACTATTAAAGCGAGTCGGCTTTAAGGTAAAATCTCTTTTTTAATAGTTGATGTATTCCTGAAACAGAAGCTGTAGGAATGCCCGGCTCTCATCCTTAAGCGAGTCACTTAGCGGTGGTGTTGCGTCAGTAGAGAATGGTTTCTTTTGTGTGAAGTCCCATATATACTCCCCTTGTGTTTTTTTCCAACCAACTACCTGTTCAGTACAGTGGTAGGCCAATGGTGTTGAGCATGAATTAAACATATTCCTGCTCCAATGAAAGTTCTTTGCCTCAAGTCCGAGTTGTGGTAGTAGTGTGCCAGCAATATCCGTTTGACTACAAATGTCATCATAGGTCTTTCCTCTCCATTCAGGTGCTATAGCTTTACCCAGCCAAAGCATTGGGATGTGATGGTAGTTAAATGACTTTGGATCCCAGTTTTTATAGGAGTTATGGCTGTGGTCAGCAACAATAATAAAGAGGGTGTTCTTGTACCAACTCTTGGTCTTTGCCTTGCGGAAGAACTCGCCCAGGCACCAATCAGTGTAATAAGCAGAGTTGATATATTCTCTTTCATTTACATCCCATTTTAGTTTTTCAGCCATGGGTTGGTCGTACGGAGAATGGGTACTTAAGGTGAATAGTGATGCAAAGAATGGTTGTTTCTCTTTATCCAGGTTTTCTTGAAGAGCTGATAGAGTATATTGGTCATGAATTCCCAGCTTCCCTTCAGGAAATCTATTTTTAAAGTCGGCAAGCTCTGTAATACGGTCGAACCCGTTATACATGATATAGCTTTTGATATTTCCATAAATCAATTGGCCTCCGAACATAAATGAGGTGGCATAGCCTGTCCTGTCCAGGATTGAGGTAACAGTGGGAAGCTTCTTATATTTGTCAGGCTGAACCGTTATTGAGGTGTATGGATGAGCAGGAAATCCGCTGAATATACATGCCATTCCCTGTTCTGACCGTGATCCGCTGGCATAACAGTTTTTAAAGAGCAAGCCCTCTTTCTCCAATGCATTAAACTCAGGGGTAATACCCGGCCTTCCGCCTAACGAGGCTATTAAATCTGCCGACCAGCTCTCCATAATTAGAATTACGATGTTTGGTCTGTTGGTGGTGAGTATCTGAGTAGTGGAGTCGCAGGAAGGCTTAAAAACAGGATCAATAATCCTTTTGGCAGCATCGGTTGGCATGACCTCAAATGGATTCTTATCCAAAAACTCTTTGTTTTCAAAGAGACTGATATATAGATTGAAGGCATTGTTTACCGCTGCAACATTTAGGATGTTGTGTTTAGAGTAAAAAGATTCACTCTGATTAATTGGAATCTGTTGTAACCCACCGCGAGCCGTTATAACCAATACTGGAGGCCAGATGACGAGCCAGATAAGAGCATACCACCAATGTCTTTTCCAATCTCCTTTAAGCAGAAAGTATCGGCGATAGAGCCAAGTGAAGAGTGTCACCCCTATGGCGACCACTAATATCAATGAGATCAGGTCGGCTGTGGTTGCTGAGTTGAACACCTCTGACGGGCGACTTAAATAGGCGATGGCTTTATAGTTTAGCTTAGTCTGCCACTCTTTATAGATGCCGATTTCACCTGCTGAAATGAGGATATATAGGAATGTAATCAGAAAAGTATAGGCAGTCAGTGCGCCTCGAAGAAATCTCTGTCCTAGTAATAGGGCAAAAAGGATCAGAACGAAAGGAATCATCAGGAAGTAAGCCGTCGTAGCAAAATCAAGGTGGAGCCCGGCTATGAAGGAGTAAAGAACATGTGCTATACCGGGTTTCTCGAATTTAACCAAGCCGAAATAGTAGATCAGGAAGAATGCTCTGAAACCGGCAAATAGCAGAAGCCAGTATAGCATTTGCAAGAACATTTGTTTAAAGGCTCTTATAATTCGGTTGTATTTGAATCTTGAGTTTCTGATCACGATCTATCTGTTTTTAAGCTGAAGTTAGTAGTAAATCTACGATCAATCTGCGGGTATTGTGATGTTGAATTAAAATCCTTCAGAATAACGCTTATTAATCAGTTCTTTGGCGATAGCCGGTTCATTAGGGTCAATCCAGTTAATCTCCGTGTTTCGTTTAAACCAGGTCATCTGTCTTTTTGCATAACGACGGGTATTGACAATGATCTGTTCTATTGCCTCCTCTTTGGTGATGAGGCCATCAAAGTAAGCGAACAACTCTTTGTAACCAACGGTTTGTAGAGCGTTGCAGTTCTTGTATGGGTAAACACTTCGTGCCTCTTCTTCCAGCCCTTGTTCTAACATCAGGTTTACACGAAGAGCGATTCTTTGAGCCAACTCCTCTTTCTCTCTTAATGCCCCAAGGTATAAGATGTCAAACGGACGAGATTTGACGCCCGCTTTTCTTAGTTCACTGTATGGAGTGCCTGTAATCAGACAAACCTCGATGGCTCTTAGCAATCTTTTAGGGTTTTGAAGATCAACCTCGTTATAGAAGCATTCATCCAGCGATTTTAGTTTTTGCTGCAGAGCGGCGATACCCTCATTTAAGAGAAGTAGTTCTAATTGAGCTCTAATGATAGGGTCTGGATCCGGCATTTCATCCATGCCTTTGGCCACAGCATCAATATAAAGACCTGCACCTCCAGCCATGATTGCGATATCATTAGAAGCGTAAAATTGATTTAAAGAATTTAGCGCATCGATTTCATAACGGCTGACATTATAGTCGTCGTGTATGCTCAGATGACCAATAAAATGATGCTTTACTCCACGTTGTTCTTCAATAGTTGGAGCGGCTGTTCCAATAGGAATCTCTCTGTAGAATTGTCGGGAGTCGGAAGAGAATACATCGGTGTTAAATTCAATGGCCATATTAACTGCGAGATTTGTCTTTCCGCTAGCAGTTGGCCCTGTAATTATAACTAGTAAGGGTCTTCTTCCTGACATCTGAAATTATTGAAGGATGTTGTTTATAATAAACAAAACCCGCCGGTGTTACGGCGGGCTAGTTAGTTATTAATAGTCGTCGTCATCTCTTCTTCCACCTGAGATTTCAAAACCGCTTGAGAAATCCTCTTCGTCTGTTCCGAAGTAGTCGTCATCTCCCTCTGAAGAGTCGTCATCGAAGTATTCATCCTCTTCATCTTCATTCTCATTCATTGAATAACCAAACTCATCAGCAGGAGCCTCCTCTTTCGATGGCTTCTCCTTCTTAGGTCGTCCACGTGGAGCGGCTTGTTCTACATTCTTACCTGCAAGAATCTTAGAGAAGGTCTGATCCTCCATCATATCGTTGATGTCTGATTCTATCTCATCTTCACTGACGTCGTCAAGAGCGGCCAGACGTGAAAGATCAGGCAGGATCTTCTCTTCCGGTTCATCATCAGGTACTAGTCCTTTCGGCATCGTATGAATGATAGGTAGGGTGGCATCACCTCTTTTGCTATGACATCTTGGGTAGGTCTGTTTGTCATCACCAGGCAGAGCCCTCATAAGCTCAATAAAATAGGTGACATGCAATCTGGGATGGTCGTATTCGAGAAGAATTCGTTGATGCGGGTCTTCAATAAAATCTTTCATTCTAGCCTGTTTCATCTCAAAATAAGGCATCCTTTTAACCCGTTCATCGGCTCTTAGGTCTTCATCATCCATGTCTCTTTGGTTTTGAGCAACAGAGACCTGGCCTATATGCTTAACCTTTAACCATCGGTTGTTTGAAACAAAGAAATTTGCTTCGGCATCTCTGGGTAAATCTACCGTGTCGAAGAATCCATTTAATAAATCGAGAAAAGTCTGTGATGTCCCTACCTCTATCTCTCTGAGAAATTCATCGGGAGTGTCGCCAACAATTCTAAAACGATAAACGTGCATAGGTATAAAAGATTTCTGCAAAATTACATTTTTTCACATTTCTCCAATTCATCAACAACCTTTCATTTAATCTCTTCTTTCATTACTTTCAACCATAAGGCATGAAATGATTCCATCTGACAAAAAGAGACTCTCCTGTTTGATTGTCCAATGATTTTGGTCTTTATTCAGATGTGCTCTGACTTCTGCTAATTCGGCATTTTGAACTATCTGCTGGTAAATATAATCACCAAATCTTAATCCGTCACTGATATCAATGCCGTCAGAAGTACGTAAACCCGTCATTAACCATTCATTGCACTGGTCTATTTCGCTTAAAACCTCCCCCTCAGGCGAGAATTGATGTTGGCTTTGTTCTAAATAACCACTAATTGAGGCTATATTCCAGTGCCTATGGGTCTTGTTATAGGAATGTGCCGAAGGACCAACCCCCAGATATGGAGAACCTTTCCAATAGGCCGAGTTATGACGCGAATGTCTCCCCGGAAGGGCATAATTAGAGACCTCATAATGTTCATATCCTTTGGCCATTAGAAATGCTCTTAATGCATGAAAATGGTTATAGGCACTCTCGTCATCTGGCGTCGTGACTTTCCCTGAACGTATCATATACTCAAGAGCCGTCTTAGACTCAACAGTCAATGCATAAGCTGAGATGTGGTCAACTCCCAGATTAATCAAAGTCGATGCCGACTCTATAATCATATCCGTGGTCTGATTCGGGATCCCGAAAATCAGATCTCCACTGATGTTTTCAAAGCCTTTTTCTTTTGCAAGCTTTATTGCATTTATCCCATTCTCAGCATTGTGCCTCCTTGAGAGATACTTTAAGACCTCGTCGTGTGAAGATTGAAATCCGATGCTTAGTCTGTTGATACCTGCCTCTTTCCAGCCATCTAATTGCACTGCGTTAATATCATCAGGATTAGCCTCAAGGGTAATCTCGGGGCGGTCGTTGATGATATAATTTTTAGAGATGGTATCTAATAGGCCATTGATTTGTGCTATGCTCAGAAGGGAAGGTGTTCCGCCCCCAAAGTAGATAGTGTTTACAGGCTCTGATAAATAGTCTCGCCGCTCAACCAGCTCTTTTTCTATTGCGGTGGTGACTTCACCAATCTTTGATGGCATGCGAACGGAGAAGAAGTTGCAATAGTTGCATTTTGAACTGCAAAAGGGTATGTGAATATATAGACCGGCCATGATGTAGTTTATTCGGAAATAGAATCTTAAATCGGGATTACAGGCATGTTATAGCCTATTTGTTTAAGACGATTCTAAATGTAGTTCCTTTATCAAGAGTAGAAGCCTTGACAAAGATTTTTCCTCTATGGTATGACCTGATTATTCTTCTGGCAAGGGTGAGTCCAAGCCCCCATCCTCTTAGCTTTGTGGAATATCCGGGTTGAAATACGGTCTTGAATTTTCTTCTCGGGATACCTTTGCCGGTGTCTGTAAAATCGACCATTATCTTATCACCAGCCTCAATGATATCAATATGAAACGAGCCGATCCCTGACATTGCATCTACCGCATTTCTGGTCAGGTTTTCAACGACCCATTCAAAGAGGTGACGGTTTAAAGAGACCATTACAACTGCATCGGTCGGTAGATTGACGCTATAGGTGACCTTTTTAGATGTTCTGACCTTTAAGTATGTGATAACCTGATAAATTACCTCTACAAGGTTAATTGTTTCGAGTTGAGGGGTAGAGCCGATCTTGGAGAATCGTTCCGTGATTATCTCAAGTCGTTTGACGTCCTTTTCAAGCTCATCAACTGCTTCATGTTTAACCTCTGACATCCTTAACATCTCAATCCATGCCAGCATTGATGAGAGGGGGGTGCCTAATTGATGGGCAGTCTCTTTCGACATACCAACCCATACCTGATTTTGCTCCGAGCGCCTTGCGCTACTGAACAGGAGATATGCAATCAATAGAAATAACCCAACGATTCCAAGTTGGACTAACGGGTAGTATCTGATTTGATAAAGCAGAGGCGAACTTTTATAGTAGATGAAAACAGGACCCTGATCGCCAAGATCAACCTTCATCACTCCGTTTTCCTCCTTCATGTTTAGCAGAAGGCTGTCTGTTTTAGTTGAATCACTCAGATATTCTGATTCGATGTTTCCCGATGCCACAATGTTTTTAAGACTATCGGTAATCACTACCGGCACAGAGGCACTATTGGTCACTACTTCATCAAGAAATGATTTCGTTAAGTCGTTCAGAACACTCTTGAGCTCAGTAAAGGGGATTGATTCTTTATAATAGACATAGTTTTTTTCACCATTCTCCATCTTGACGATAATAGGATCAAACTGTGAGAATGTAGCTTTAAGAGAGTCGGGTAGTCGTTTCCCGTTTTCGATATTTGATGCTACATTACGGGAATTATTTACGATGCCTTTGTGGTCAGTGAGTATTACAGGTATGGTGGTGTTATTTGATATAATATCGAGGTAGAAAGAGACATCCTCATCAATTGAACTGGTCACGAGCCTGTCATAGGCTTTAGCTAGTAGAAGCACCCTTCGTCTCTCTTCATCCTGAAGTTGCAGAAAGAACTTTTCAGTATATCTGACAAGAGAGGCTTTTCTGTTTACTGCTTCCGCCCATAGCTTCACATTTCGTCTCTCTTCACTTGCAACTTTCTTAACAAGATGGTCTGTGAAATAAAATGTACCTCCAAAAATCACCATAGCGGTAATTAAAAGTCCCCATTTCCAACGCTCTTTTCGTGCGTATATGTTCATTGCTTCATTCATCCATGATTAGTGATGCAAAGAAAATGTTTTTAAACAGGCTGAAACCTATGCATCTTACAAAAAACGCTAAAATGACCATTTTCTTTTGCCTATTATGTTGTTAAGACCCTCAAACTTGCCCTGTTTGGCAATTTTAATCTGTCTCATACTGGGTTTTTGGTAACTTTGTGAATAATTTACGAAACAAAACTTTTAAAGGATATGAGCGATCTTTCAAAGCGTTCAGCTGATAACATCAGAGTATTATCAGTTGCAATGGTAGAAAAAGCAGCCTCAGGTCACCCGGGGGGAGCAATGGGTGGTGCTGATTTTATTCATGTATTATTTTCTGAGTTCTTAAGATTCGATCCATTGCGACCCGATTGGCATCTGCGTGACAGGTTCTTCCTTGATCCTGGTCACATGTCTCCAATGCTCTACTCGCAGCTGGCATTATGTGGTTTCTTTTCAATGGATGAGTTGAAGAACTTCAGACAGTGGGGTAGCCCAACGCCCGGTCATCCTGAGCTTGATAGAGAGCGAATGATTGAAAACACGAGTGGTCCTCTTGGCCAGGGTCATACAATGGCCGTCGGATCAGCAATAGCTGAAAGATTTACTGCTGCTCGCTTTGGGGAAATTACGGCTCATAAAACCTACGCATTTATCTCAGACGGCGGAATACAAGAGGAGATTGCCCAAGGTGCTGGTCGTATTGCCGGTCACTTGGGTTTGAATAATCTGATTCTGTTTTATGATGCTAACCAGGTGCAGTTAAGCACAAAGGTTAATGAGGTTACCAGTGAGGATACTGCTGCGAAATACAGAGCATGGGGTTGGCAGGTCTATACTATAAACGGCAACGATCACGATGAGATCAGGGCGGCTTTGACCTCAGCTATTGCTGAGAAGGATAAACCTGTTCTTATTATTGGTAATACGGTAATGGGCAAAGGTCTTCTTGATTCTAATGGTGGTTCAATGGAGGGTAGATCATCAACCCATGGCCAACCGGTAAGCAAAGCCGGCGCTTCACCCGAGGTTACCTACAAGTCACTGGGTGCTGATCCATCTGAGCCATTTATGATCTACCCTGACGTGGCGGATTATTATAAAGCACTGCTGGAAAAGAAGCATCAGGATGCTTTACTCAGAGAAAAATCCTTTGAAGAATGGGGTGTTAAGAATCAGGATCTTCTTACAAAGTATCGTACCTGGCATGAGAAAAAGACCTTCTCTACCGAGATGATCAGCGAGTTCACTCAGAAGAGTAATAATGCAACCAGGGCAGCCTCTGCTGATTTTCTAACCTGGTGTAGCCAGAATATAGATAATATGATAGTGGCCTCTGCCGATTTATCTAATTCAGATAAGACAGATGGCTTTCTAAAACATAAGAAGCCTTTCACTAAAGGCGATTTCTCAGGCGGATTCCTGAATGCAGGTGTTGCTGAGCTTACGATGGCCTCTATTGCTAATGGGATGGCTTTACACGGTGGAGTGATCCCCGTTTGCGGTACCTTCTTTGTCTTTAGCGACTATATGAAGCCTGCTGTTAGATTATCAGCGTTGATGCAGCTTCAGGTTATCTATGTCTGGACTCACGATGCCTTCAGAGTAGGTGAGGATGGACCAACTCATCAACCTATCGAGCATGAGGCGCAGATAAGATTAATGGAGCATCTTCGCAACCACTCAGGTGAAAGAAGTATGCGTGTTTTCAGACCTGCTGATGCCGATGAAACAACGGTAGCATGGTCATTGGCTCTACAGAATCTCGATTCTCCAACCGGTTTGATCCTTTCCAGACAGAATATTAAGTCCTTACCCGGATTTGAAGGCTTGTCACGTGCTAGTTCAGCTCTTGAGGCCTCTAAAGGTGCTTACATCGTAATGGATGATGAGCAACCACTTGATCTTGTCCTTTTTGCCTCTGGTTCTGAGGTCGCCACCCTGGTTGGTGCTGCTGAAATCCTCAAGAAGAAGAGATCTGTTAACCTTCGGGTGGTCTCAGTGATGTCAGAGGGGTTATTCAGGGATCAGTCGGAAGAGTATCAGAGCGAGGTCTTCCCTGTGGCTGTCCCCCGCTTTGGTTTAACCTCAGGCTTGCCTGTTACTCTAGCCGGTTTAGCCGGATCAAATGGGTTGGTTGCTGGTTTAGATCACTTCGGCTATTCAGCTCCTGCTGAGATATTAGATGAGAAATTTGGATTTACCTCCGAAAATATCGCAGTAGAATTAGAAGCATTTCTTACACGGTAATATTATCCTACATTATGCCAGTTACTAAAAGATTAACTCTGCTTTTTTTAGCTTCATTACTCTCATGTCTGGCATTTAGCCAGGATAAAGACCTGAAAAATGAAAAACCCGAACGACCCGGCTGGTCGTTCGGGTTAAACCTCGGTATTACTACCCCATCATCGTTCCCTGCAAACTTTTACAACGGCTCATCCGGAAATGATAATAATCTGGATAGAATCCTCGGTAATAAATATTATAAAGAGCAGATCGTTCCTAAGATCGGCTATAATTATCTGGGCTGGGAGTCGCCCTCAGCCATGAGCTATAAGGCATCTATGAGTGTGGGCTTTTATGTTAGATATGAGTTTCTAAAACATAGAGGATTCTTTGCTCAATTTAATTATACCAAACTTAAAGCCAATGATATCTTTTTCCTAGAGTTGGATTTGCCAAGCGGGGTTAGCTTTGATGCCAGATACCTTCAATGTCCGATCAGAGGTGAAGAGGAGAGAACGATGATTGAGTTGGGCTATTTTCATGAGATTCCTCTTCGTGAGAAAATATTGCTCTCAATTGAGACGGGGCTTCAACTCACCAATACCAAGGTTCTGGCTAATGAAATCATGATTCAGGATATGACTTTCAATATCAAGTATGACGGTGAACACCCCGATGGTGAATGGTCGACGAATACTCGCTATGATATCAGACAGGGTGGTATCGGCTTTGGTGTTTTTGCTGGCTCACATCTGCGACTGCTCTTCTCGGAGAAGATAAGCTTTGATCCGGGATTTGATCTTTATATGCAAAATATTAACCTCGAAGGTTACCAATCTTTCCGTTTGACACCCTATTTCTTTGCACGTATCATATTTCATGACTTTTTCTCTAACGAACAATAGTTGATTATGGAGTTCTTTCAGGCTAATTCTGAATTACCCGCCTACTACATCTGGAGTCCTGTTGATAGACCAAAATTGATCCTTCAGATATCACATGGCATGACTGAACATGCGGGCAGATACAGTGAGTTTGGTGAGTTTCTTTCATCTAAAGGTATTCTTGTTATCGCACATGACCATCCCGGACATGGACAAACGGTGGCTACAAAGGAGCAGTTAGGCCATATAGATGATCATGATGGCTGGCCTCTGATCCTGCAAGGAATTAACCGGATTAGAGGCGTTGTTAAGGAGAAGTATCCCGATATTCCTATAGTCCTTTTAGGCCACTCTATGGGCTCGTTTGCCGCCAGAGGTATCATGGCTCAGGCTGAATCAGAATATATAGGCTTAATCATCTCCGGTACGGCCTGGTTCTCCAATCCTAAGATCTTCTTTGGCAAGTTGGGCACACGACTCTTATGCGCACTTTTTGGCTCTGCTAAGAAGATGAAAATAACATCTAAGCTAAGTTTTAAGCAGTTCAATAAGCAGGTAAAAGAGCGCACAACCCCCTTTGATTGGCTTACCAGAGACACTGTAAAGGTTAAAGAGTACTCCCTTGATCCATTATGTGCTTATAGGTCATCTAACGGCTTCTTTAGAGATCTATTAAATGGCATTGATTTGGCTCACTCCAAAGCGAGTCTTTGTCTGTCGGATAAAAATCTATCGATCCTGATAATAAGTGGTGATAAAGACCCTGTTGGAGAGGGTGGCAAAGGCCCTGAAAGGCTCTATAAGATGTACCGGAAGGCGGGGATGACAAATCTTATCCTTAAACTCTATAAAGGGGCTCGTCATGAGTTGCTGAACGAGATCAATAGGGTGGAGGTAATGGAGTTTCTTTATAGATGGTTGAATGAACAAATCATCAATAAAATTACTTATACAATCTAGCTTATTGTACAACCGTTATTGGTTCGTTTATATAAATTTCAATGGAGATAGAGCAGATTATCATAAAATACTATCCTGAAGGATCTAAGGCTCATTATTATTATAAAACTCATGTAGAGGCGGTAGCTAATCTAGCAGACAAGATTATAGATAATAACCCTACTGTTAAGGTTGATAGTGCTTTAGTCAGAAGAATGGCACTACTTCATGATATCGGAATCTGTAAAACGGATGCCCCTGATATAGGATGTTTTGGAGATGCTCCATATTTGGCTCATGGATATCTTGGACGTGATATTCTGGAGAGGGAGGGTTTGTATGATATAGCGCCTATCTGTGAGCGGCATACCGGGACAGGGATTACGTTACAAGAGATTATCGACCATCGACTGCCATTGCCTCATCGGGATATGGTGCCACTCACTGAAGAGGAGGTTATAGTCTGTTTTGCAGATAAGTTTTTCTCGAAGTCGGCGGAAGATCTGACGGTGCCCAAGCCTTTGGCTAAGATTGAGAAGGGGCTGCTTCGATATGGAGCTCATAAGGTTTTGATATTTAAAGAGTGGTGTGATAGGTTTGGTACTTCATATATTTACGAATAATCCAAAAGAGATGAATCAACAAATTGTCTGTCTGTGTGCTATGGTGCCGAAGAAAGCAATTGAATATGCAATAAGGAAGAAAGGAGCTACATCTATTTCTGAGATAAGAAAAATGACAGGAGCCAACTCCGGATGTAGAAAATGCACCTCACGATTGGAGTATATTTTGAATACAGAGTTAGGTAATTCTGATTCCGGGGTAGATCATCCCGGTAATTACTAAAAAGCCAGGGATTCTCTCTCTCGTTCCTCCAGTTCTACTACCTATCATCTATTTATCTCTATATCCCCTCTATATCCTCTCAATATCCCCTCTATATCCCCTCTATATCCTCTACCTATACAGTTCTAATCTTACACGAGTTTATAGGGAGAGGATAGGGAGAGGATAGGGAGAGG
>JAJTBW010000277.1 GCA_021286705.1 Sphingobacteriia bacterium | reverse complement strand
GATCTCCGGAAGTAATCGCATAATAGTAGACACAAAGATTACCCCGGCAGCCAAAGCACCAGCATTTCCAATGGTAGTGAGGGCTAAAGAGGTAGCCTTTTCGGTATTGCCTTCAACAGTCGCAAGCATAGTATAGAACATTCCTCCTCCAGGAACTAGAGGTATTAATGCACAAATAATTAAAGTAGTGACCGGTGTTCTTAAAATGCGAGCTGTCACCTCAGAATATGCACTAAAGAGAATTGATGAGACAACTAATGCAAAAATAGGAGACACCCCTTCCCTAACCAGTAGGGCATTTGTTACCCAACCTATCATACCCCCTACACCAGCCCAGAAGACATTCCTCCCTCTGATATTAAAGAGAATTGCAAAGCTCACCGTAGCTGCTAAAGAAGATATTGCATCAACAAATATATTCATTAGTATCCTCCAAATAGTTTAAACCAAAGACTAACCACCACACCTGCTCCTGCTGCTAACGATACTGCTACAAGAAAGGACTCCATAGCCCTCGCCATTCCAGCAACCAAATCACCTGCAAGTGTATCGCGGATAGCATTAGTAATTGCTAATCCCGGTACCAATAACATAATCGATCCTATTATAATTTTCTCAGGGTCTTCACCAAAACCTATAAAACTCAAGAGAATACCCAAACCGGAAACAAGAGCACCACCCGAAAGGTTAATAAAAAAGTCATTTATGGAGTACCTACCCGCCCACAAGACTAAATATTTAACAACTAAGCCAATAAAAAAAGCTGAAATGCCGTCAAGGATACTTCCACCATACATAATGGCAAAAGAACCAGCAGCAATCCCAGCAAAGAGAACATTAATCCAGAAATAATAGGTAGGGCGGGCATCTATCTTCTCTAAACGTTGACGAAACTCCTCGACAGTTAGTTTTTCATGATAAATCAATCTCGATAATGCATTGACTTTTTCAATCTTATCAAGATTGACGGTTCTTGATTTAATCCTAATGATGAGCGACCTCATGTCGGCAGGATCTTTATACCCAGAGGCCATTATTCCGGTCGGAGTAACAAAGCTCTGCCCCTGTTCTAATCCGTAGGCTTTACATATCTTTTCGATAGTCTCCTCCACACGGTAGGTCTCACCCCCATTTTCCAGAATAATCTGGCCAGCATAAGCCGCCACTCCTAAGATATCACCCGTCCGCATGCTTGAATATTAGTATACTCTTAATACACAGAAATCGATAGATTGTTGAATTTATATGTAATCTTTTCTAATAAGCAGACCCATCTCCTCCATCTCCTTCATCGCCATGGCAACCATCTCAACCTTTTGGGCATAAGGCAAAAATGCAGATTTGAATCCATTAATAACTAAGTATTTTAATTCATCGGGAGTGAATCCAAATTTTTCAATAGCCAACATATACTCATCTGTAAGTGTGGTATCAGAAACCAAACGATTATCCGTATTAATAGTAACGCGCAGACCATAGTCAAAATAGAACTTGATTGGATGGTGTTCAACCATATCTACGGCCTTTGTCTGAACATTAGATGTTATACACATCTCCAGTGGGATTCGATGGTCATTAACGTAGTTCAATAAATCGCCATTTTCCCTTAATCTGGTGCCATGTCCTATCCTATTGGCGGAGATATGGTGCAACGCCTGGTGAATGCTTTCAGGGCCATAGGCTTCCCCTGCATGAACCGTTGTATTGATGTTATTTTTGATAATTAAATCAAAAGCATCTTTATGATTACGTGCTGGAAAGTCCTTCTCCGCTCCTGCTAAGTCAAAACCTACAATTCCTTTATTTTTAAAAGCCACAGCTAGCTCTGCAGCTATTAGAGACTCCTCAGGGTCATTATGTCTTAGAGAGCATATAATTATACCCAATTTGATATTAAAATCGCGCTCAGCCTGCTCTTTTCCTTTTAAAACGGCAGCTATAACCTCAACCAGTTTCAATCCCTTTTTAGTGTGCAAGATTGGAGCAAACCTTATCTCAAGATAGCGTACATTTTCCGCCGCGCAATCTTCTGCTAATTCGAAGACGGCCCTTTGCAGGGCAGTTTTTGTTTGTAAGACAGAGCATGTAATATCGAACGACTGCAGATAGA
Source organism: Sphingobacteriia bacterium (assembly GCA_021286705.1). Lineage (GTDB taxonomy): Bacteria > Bacteroidota > Bacteroidia > Bacteroidales > TTA-H9 > JAJTBW01. The sequence goes on along the minus strand of JAJTBW010000277.1, from coordinate 987 downwards.
CCTCCAAACTTGGACATTCTAGTCCCACTGCCAGAATATTCTTTAATTCAATGGGATCCGTAGTTGGCAAAGTAACCCCTTCGGCGGCAGCTATTTCAATTATAGAAGAGACCCGTAAAGAGCCATCAAGATGACAATGTAATTCAGCTTTTGGTAGTTTCTGTATAAATTCTCGTGTTAATTCTAGCTTATGGTTCTTCATGGTCGTTCTGGTTTTTATTAGTACTTTTCTTTCATAGTAAAAAACAAACCCATATTTTTGGATTCATTTTCAATTGTTCTATGACAAAAATAAACACACTTATTTTCTCCAGCATAATTGCTATCATCTTTTCGACCAATTTACGAGCTCAAGAGAGTACACCCATTACTTGGCGGAATCTAAAAGATACGCAGATTTTAATGAAAGAGCAGCCCAAGAAAATCTTTATTGACGTTTATACTGATTGGTGCGGCTGGTGTAAAAAGATGGATCAAACCACCTTTAAGGATACAGCAGTGGCTAATCGAATGAATAAATGGTTTTATGCTGCAAAGTTTAATGCGGAACAGAAAGACTCAATTCAATTTGCCAATGTATGGTTTAAAAACCCTGAACCTGATAAGAATCGGTCTACCCATGAATTAGCCGCAGCTCTTCTAAACAATAGATTATCCTATCCATCTTTTGTTGTACTAGATAGCGATTATAAATTACTTACCACTATTCCTGGCTTTCAGGAAGCCGGTGTTTTTAAATACATGCTGGAATTCCTCGGCTCAGAGTTATACAAAACCACAACTTGGGAAAAGTTTATTGCCGAGAAACTGGAAAAGCCAGCTAAATAAACAAATAATTCAAGCTAAGGCATCAGATCAGAACTTCCGCCTCCACTCATATCCAATTGTGCGGAGGCCAATTCTGTTGCTGACATTTTCTTATAACCAGTTGGTGGTAAAAACTGCTTATCTGAAAAGACCCTTTGACTAACACTCTTTACTAAAGTT
>JAJTBW010000070.1 GCA_021286705.1 Sphingobacteriia bacterium | reverse complement strand
GTCTTGCAGCCGCATCGTTCAAAGATCAATTTTTGGCTTTTCAGAGGGGACTCAAAATTCAAAACTTAGCTGCTGGTTGCTAGCTGCTGGCCAGTTGCCAGATGCTAGTAGCCAGATGCTAGTAGCCCGATGCTAGCAGCCAGATGCTAGTAGCCAGATCTCAGTACCATCTGCATATTTATGATGAAACATGGTCAGTAAAAGTGTTGAAGTCAGTTAAAAAACAAAGAGGATACACTGTAAAAGCATATCCTCTAAGATTTTATGAATTATGAAGTTAAACGGTCACCACCGAAAAGATTAGATTGTTCTTCCGGGATAAACCTTCAAAGCCTCTTCAAGACAAATCATTGACCACTTAAGATCCTCAACATTCAAGACATAAGAGATTCGAACTTCATTCATGCCTTTCCCTTTAGTTGCATAGAAACCAGTTGCAGGGGCAAGCATAACGGTTTTATTCTCGAATGCAAAATCTTCAAGTAACCATTGACAGAACTTATCAGAGTCATCAATTGGTAATCTGGCAACAACATAGAAGGCACCTTTTGGGTTTGGACAAAATGCACCAGGCATAGCATTGATTGCTTCAACAACTACATCACGACGAGCGAGATATTCTTTTACGACCTCGTCAAAATAGCTCATTGGGGTATCAATAGCAGCTTCGGCAGCAACCTGACCAATTGAAGGGGGACTTAGTCTGGCTTGAGCAAATTTCATTGCGGTAGCCATAACCTCCTTATTTCTACTTACCATGCAACCAATACGTACTCCACAAGCGCTATAGCGTTTTGAAACAGAGTCAATAAGAATTGTATGGTTTTCTAGTCCCTCAAGTTCCATTACAGAGAAATGCTGATTCCCATCGTAGCAGAACTCTCTGTAAACTTCATCAGCAAAGAGATACAGATCGTATTTCAACGCAATCTGCTTTAACACCTCCAACTCCTCACGGCTATATAGATAACCTGTAGGATTATTGGGGTTACAGATCATAATGGCTTTAGTTCTTGGGGTAATAGCCTTTTCGAACTCAGCGATATCAGGAAGGGCGAAGCCATTTTCAATGAAGCTGGGAATAGGTTTAACAATAACACCTGAGTTAATAGCAAACCCATTGTAGTTAGCATAAAAAGGTTCTGGGATAATGATCTCATCTCCCGGATCCATTGTTGACTGCATTGCAAAGAGGATAGCCTCAGATGCTCCTGATGTAACAATGATATCATCGGCAGTGACCTGAATACCATGTTTAACATAGTTCTCAGCCAATTTGCGACGATAACTGATAATACCTGCTGAATGACTATACTCAATAACCTTATCACTAAAATTACGGATGGCATTGAGTGCTACTTCAGGTGTTTCAATATCGGGTTGACCGATATTAAGATGGTAAACCTTTCTACCCTTTTTCTTTGCCTCATCAGCAAATGGAACTAATTTACGTATAGGTGATGATGGCATTAATTTACCTTTGGTCGAGATGGTTGGCATGATTAGAATAATTTTTACATATAAATAAGAAAACCCGGCTACCTTAAGTACCGGGCATTCAACTAAAGTCTTATCGTTTATTTAACTACCGGACCAGCATTAGCAGTTTTTTCGGGCATAGCCTCAGCAGGCTTGTCAATTACTTTACCGGAGATTCGAAGAATAACAGGACTATTTTTGGCATTAGAGTTAACCGTTATAGTTTTATTAATAATGCCCAGTCTGTTGGTAGCATATTTAACCTTAATGGTATCGCTTTTCCCAGATAAGATCGGCTCACGTGGCCATGCAGGAACAGTACATCCACATGAAGAACGAACTTCAGAAAGAATTAGAGGCTCTTTACCCGTATTTTTAAAGACAAAATACGAATCACCATTTGCATCTTTGTAGATTGTACCATAGTCATAGACAATATTACCGGTAGCATCAACTAACTTCTTATCAAAAGTTATCTCAGGAGCAGTCTTACTAACAGTAGGAGCCACCTGACTCTGAGCGAATGCACTACCGCAAATCACCACGAGCACCAATAATGTAGAAACAATCTTGTTCATAGTAGATTAGAATTTAAACCCTGTTTGGTATGATTGTAAATTTGTTAATTGATGGCAAAAGTAAAAAGATTTTAACCATCTAGGCTTTTAACCAACAAAATCTTTGCCATTAATTTAATGCCTACATATCTTTTCGTTAAAAAAGGTTACTTTTGACATAAACAGAACAGCAAAGAATCTATTAGCGAAAGTAAACAGACTAACTATGAAATTTAAAAACCTTCTATTTATTCTTACAGCAGGCCTTTTTTTAGTCGCCTGTGTTAATACGCATAAAGCTGAGAAAAAAGAAAAACCTGCACAAGTGGTTAAAGTTCCTCACCAGACAATCATTTACAAAACAAAAGCCAACTTTGACAATCTGGTTCCCGTAGGGTTATCTGATAACAAAAAAGAGGTAGTTTCTCTCCCGGCACCAACAGATCTTTTTAACGGAAACAACCTACGAACCCCTATTCAACTACACAATGGATACTTGCTTGATCAACGTGGAATAGGTCCAAATACTGCCTTTATAAAAACCACCTACCAAGAGTATTCAAAACGGAGTCAACCAATGAGTTCTCCCGAGATTTTAAACAACATTAAAGAGGCTGATCCTATAATTGAGATGTACAGTTGCAAGTATAAAGGAGCACCAAGTGAATTGGTTGATTGGCTTAATGACCTGATCGACAAAGGTCAGTTATCAACAAAATGCACTAAGCTAAAATAGCCGAAGAATATCCTAAAAATTCAAAAAGCCATCAACATCGGGTGGCTTTTTTTGTTATATCCAAGTTAAAATTCAAACACATGGCATAATCAGTTATTTATTAAAAATTGTTAATGAGCCCTATTGGGGCACATGGTTTGCTCTCACTTTCTTTAATATGATTAAATTTGCCGGTTTGTTTGCTTTACTGTACTTCGATACGATCAAATAACACGCAAGACTTTTCGGAATTTATCCGATTTTATGTTCTAAATATCTTTTAATGACGAATTCTTCGAATCAGCTCGATGGCAAAGGGCTTTATTACAGTTTTCTGGCCGGAGCGAAACGGGTCTTCGAGAATCAACAGATTCTCAATAAAATGAATGTATTTCCAGTTGCCGATGCAGATACTGGAACAAATATTGCATCAACAATGCGTAGTATTGTTGACACCTTTATTCCGACAACTAACATCAAGACTACAGCTGTAGCACTGGCAGATGCCGCACTTGTCGGAGCAAGAGGTAACTCGGGCATCATCTTCGCCCAATTTCTCTATGGATTCAGTAATGAAATCAAAGAGGATGGTTCTATCTCTGTTCAAAACTTTGCTCATTATCTAAAAAACGGTGTTCAGTATGCTTATCAGGCAATCTCAAATCCTGTTGAAGGCACTATGATTACTGTTATCAGAGAATGGGCCGAAGATGTTTACAAACACAGAAATGAGGTCTCTTCGTTTAACGAGCTTATCGTTTTATCTTATAAGAAAGCTCTAATCTCTCTCGCTGAGACAAAAGAGAAATTAGCGGTTCTTGCTAAAAACAATGTTGTTGATGCCGGAGCTAAAGCATTTGTACTTTTTCTTGAGGGCATAATCGAATTTTTCAAAACAGGTCGTTTAAAAGAACTGATATCTGCAAGAAACATCGTTAAAGTTAAAGAGATTGCCAGTGAAGAAATTTCTCATGAAGACATCACCTTCAGATACTGTACAGAAGCTTTAATCACTGGAGAAAAGCTTAATAGAAACAAAATAAGAAGACATCTTGAATCATTGGGTGACTCCCTCGTTATTGCGGGATCAGAACAGAAAATGCGAATCCATATTCACACTGATCAACCCTCATCTGTCTTCTCTTTTTTAAATACTCAAAGTCTCATTTCGTTTCAGAAAGTAGATGATATGGTGATGCAGCAAGAGGTCACTCAACATCCGATCGCCCCAATCGCCATTGTAACCGACTCAACATGCGACCTGCCTCAGGATCTTCTTGACAAACACCAGATCCATGTCGTTCCCCTGACAGTTCACTTTGGTGACCGTTTCTTCCTTGATGGAATAACTCTCACTAGTGAGCATTTTAAGAAACTTTACTTTAAGAACAAGGACAAGGTATACCCTTCAACGGCTCAACCCGCATTTAAGGATTTCACAAATAAGTTTAACTACCTTTCAACTCATTACGATGATATTATAGCTCTTCAGCTTACAAGCAGAATGAGTGGAACATGGGGTAACAGTAGCAAGGCAGCAAAGTCTATTAGCCTACAAACGAAAAAAAGGATCTCAGTCATTGACAGTACTCGTCTCTCGGGAGGCTTAGGCCTACTGGTGCTTAGAGCTGCCGAAGAAGCGGAAGCCGGAACCCCGTATGATGAGATTCTTAAGCTCATTGAAACCTGGAAAGCTAACAGTCTTCAATTAGTTACGGCCAGTACTGTAAAGTATCTTGTGAAGAGCGGCAGAGTAAGTCCTGTTAAAGGTGCACTCGGAAATTTCCTAAAACTTAAACCGTTTATCACCATCAACTCGGAAGGGGCAGCCGAAACAACCGGAAAGTTCTTTACTGAATCTAAAGCAGCCTCCACCGTTTTAACTAAAATCAAACAAGCCCTGGTGAATAAGAAGGTTTGGAACTATGCTATAACCCACTTTGAAAATGAAGAGTGGGCGAACTGGTATGCCACCGAAATTAAGAAATTAACCGGTCGTGATCCTTTATTTGTCAAACAGGGATCACCCGTCCTTTCGGCTAATGTTGGCCCTGGTGTTGTATCTGTAAGTCTTTTACTAGACTAAGAATTAATAGATTTTTCTGAAGAAGTAGTACAATAATGATGGTGCTACTTCTTCTTTTTTATATATTCGCAAGTCGCTCTTTAACCAACACTTGCTTACAACGATCTCGCTTTTTTTATAGTATTAACAACGACTATGCTTAAACACGATCTGTATCTTTCTCTTGTAGAAAAGGCATTCAGACAGTTCAGTAACCTGCCTGCCTTCACCAATTATGAAGGAAAAACTGTTACTTATCGTGAGGTTGAACAACAAATATTAATACTCCACAAACGATTCAAGGATCTGGGAGTTGCACCTCGGGATCATATAACTTTGATCGGAAAGAATAGTCTTGAATGGGCAACCGCCTATCTTGCAACAATAACCTATGGGGCCGTGGTGGTTCCAATTCTCCCTAATTTCCCACCAGCCGATGTTCAAAACCTGGTTGAACACAGCGACTCTAAGATTCTCTTCGCAGGCAACTCATACTTTGAACCCCTCGATTTGTCAACCATGCCAAAATTAGTTGGTGTGATATCGCTCGATGACTTTTCAGATTTACTTGATTCAACCAACTCCCCCACACTCGACCCCTCTGCTGAAACAGGAGAGGTTAAGTCGTATGATTTAGGAGAGAAGGAGATGATGGTGCTGTTGTATACATCCGGCACAATGGGATTCTCCAGAGGTGTCATGTTACATCATCTAAGCATTTCATCTAATATCATCTATGCCAGAGAGAATATGCCTTTAAAGCCGGGAGACAGAATACTAAGTTTTCTCCCCTTGGCTCACGCATACGGGTGCTCTGTTGAGTTTCTTTACCCCTTCACCATGGGTGCTCACATCGCATTTTTAGGAAAGCTACCAACCCCAACCGTACTAATTAAAGCCTTCTCAGAGATAAAACCCAGACTTATACTATCTGTGCCTCTGATCCTTGAGAAGATCTACAGAAAACAGCTCCTTCCAAAAATCAGTTCGCCACTCATCCGTACCCTGCTTGCCATCCCTGGTATTAATAAGTTACTCTTCAAAAAGATCAATACAACCTTAAGCAACTTCTTTGGCGGGAATTTTATAGAGATCGTTATTGGTGGAGCACCCCTGAACCCTGATGTTCAGAAATTCTTGAAAAAGATAGGCTTTCGTTTCACCATAGGTTATGGCATGACGGAATGTGCGCCTCTGATTAGTTACGCACCTTGGAGTATTTCAAAGCTCAACTCAGCCGGAAGGATGGTAGACCGTATGGAGTTAAAAATCCATGAAGCGGATAAGGAGACCCACGTTGGAGAGATCGTGGTTAGAGGTGATAACGTAATGCTAGGATACTACAAAAACGAGGCAGGAACAGCAGAAACACTCGACAGTGAGGGATGGTTACACACCGGAGACCTTGCTTGTGTAGATAAAGATGGCTTTATATTTATCAGAGGGAGAAGCAAAAGCATGATTCTAGGTGCATCAGGTCAGAACATTTATCCCGAAGAAATTGAGGCTAGAATCAACAACCTTCCCTTTGTCGCTGAATCACTAGTTGTAGATAGACAAGGGGGCTTGGTTGCACTAATCTTCCCTGATGCCGACTGGATAGAGAAACACCATCCGGATAAAGCCCACTTGGATAAATATCTGGCTCATGCACTTAAACATCTTAATAACGAACTAGCCGACTATCAGAAGATTGCTAAATTTGAGATTATTGATACAGAATTTGAAAAGACCCCTAAGAAGAGTATAAAAAGATTCATGTATAAATAGGTTGGTTGACCGAAAAGAGTCGATGGTAGGCTCTACTATCATCAGCTATTGTCTTATTGAAGATTAAGCCTAAAGGAAGATGCAAAAACACCCTCCCTTTCATTGATGAATATAAAACCTACCACCTAAGAAAGTCCCAGAAGGCAAAGTGCTACCTGCCTTCTATGATTGTCATTGAATCAGCGAATTCATAATCATTAAGCTTCTTAAAAAATCTCTCATTTGGTATTTCGCCACTCACACCAGTCATCGAACCAGCACTGATACTAAGATGATACGTTTTACCTTTCTCAAAGTTAAACTCTTCAACATAGGGAGAACCAATAGGTGAGCCAGCAAAATTACCTACACATTTAACTTTAACTTTTCCAGTTGTTGTGAATTTATAGCACAACTTGGTGTTTGTCATCATTGAAGTTATCTCCTTATCATTAAAAAAAATCTTAACATTCAATCCTCTTCCACCACTAAACATACTCTCCTGTAAACGATAGATGTAAATGGTAGCAGTATCACTACTAGCCTGGCCAAAGCATTGAACACTTGAAACAAGAAACATTAACATAAAAACTAATCCAAGAACTTTTTTCATAATAGTTAAATTTAAAAGCACCTACTCTATACGCTTTTCGGCTTCCGCGTTTTAATTGACATTAAACATTATTTTTTTGTTATACCTTAAAATCGATAACTAAATTAACACCGACTTCATCAAGAAAAATAATAACTCCTACTATAAAATACTTATCGAACTATCCACAAAAAAAGGTCAATCCGAAAACATTAGACATCATTAATCTTATTGAATAAGAAACCAAAGTTCAACCATTTATTCTAACCTAAACTAATCAACCCATAAAAACATCTGGTAACAAGAATCAAGAATAAGTAAAAAATAGAAATATCGCAGAAACAACTGTACAAATCAAAACAACAAATTAAGACGAATAAACCAATACCGCTGATTAAATATAATTTAGAGCAAATATCGACAATTTCCAACAACCTCCAAACTATCTATTAAAAATCACATATCTTGATTATAGAAATTTAAAGGTTAAGATAAACCTAACATAAGCAAGAAAGAGAGCAATAAATATTCCAATCACAAAAATAACCTTTCCGTGATGTCTTTGTTTCTCATTATAAACATAGACCCTATCTCCATTTGGAAGCAGCTTCTTACCTCTCCATAAAGCCCATCCGAAAATCATCCCTACAGGCCAAACTATGAATGAGAATACATATCCTGCAACCACCCATATATTCTGCCCCTTCTCAGGTTGAGACAATTCTTTTATTCTCTCTTGCTTATAGAGGCTCAGTTGATCATCAGACACCTCCTCTCCCCTATCGCTCAATATTTTCCTGGCAAGTTTATAATCATAATGATGCCACGTTTCAGGGCTCTTTAGTACCTCATGCAACTCTTCATTGGTAAAAGAATAGAGAAAATGCTCCTGATTATCATCAGTTCGGTAAGAAATATCATTATCCTCTAACAATCTACTTATGCGATCAAGATCAGACTCTTTAACCATCAACTGCACCTGCATTGAAACATTATCATCAACCGTTGACATCAAATCGTCACCCATATCAACATCTATCAACTGATATTCAATACCAACTTTTTCTAATTCAACTACCAAACTCTGAGCCTGATCAGTTGTAATAAATCTCTTAAACTCTACGAAATTATCCATCTTCATAGACCTGTTAATTACAGACTAAATTAACACAATCTGAAAACTATTGCTACAATTACCAAAATTGATTTTTATTTTCACTCAAACTTGAGAAAGCAATTTCTCAAACCATGATATTTATTTCATTCGAAAAAGGTATTTCATCAAGAAGCATCCATCTACCTGCTAATCAAAGATCTAATAAAAGACATCCGTAGAATCTCTTATGACCTACTCTTTATCTCCTTCATCAAATCTTCCAGATAGTCTATCTGTACCTGTTGTACCTCCAATAACATTTTACTTTGATGAACTAAAAGATAGTCAACCTTTTCATTCAATAACTTAATCTCAAGCTCTGCTTTTAGATTAATCTTATAATCATGTTCGCCTCGTTGCCTATCCTTTTGCTCTTGTCTGTTCTGACTCATCATTATAATAGGAGCCTGAATTGCAGCAAGACATGACAGTATTAGGTTTAATAGAATAAAGGGGTACGGATCAAAAGGCTTTGTCGCAAGAAAGACCACATTAATTGCCATCCATATAACAATAAACAAAAAGAAGGTGATAATAAATGTCCAACTTCCTCCAAATGCAGCTACATTATCGGCAACCCGCTGACCAAAAGTAGCTTCAGCATTTATTTCATCATTAATATTCTCTGAAAGAATTTTATTATTCCTTACGGCATCTATAACATCCTGATCAATACCCGCAATTTCTCCACTCTCTTGCATAATTAAAGAAGAAAGGTATAATCGCCGATACTGATTAAGCTCATCCAGAGAAATACTACTCTCTTTATTGAAATCAGGATAGTCAGTTTTAATCAAATTAAAAACACCTTCTCTTATATCATGACCCTTGATCTCTTCTCCTCTTTTAAGTTCAGCTTTACTGATATGACTTCTCTTCATTCATTCTATCATTTAATAGTTTGAACTAATTTACAAAATGATATCTAACTGATTACGCAGAGCATAAATCGAAAGCAAATAACAACGATTCACAACTTAGAATAGCGAGACCGCCATTCTAAAGCGATGTGTGTAGCGATTTTCAGAACTATTAAAGATTCCTTGATGATCAATCTGGTCAATACGAACGCGCCCTGATGCATGAACTACATGACCTTCACCATCTAATATCCCCACATGCGTGATAACCCCCTCTTCGTTTTCAAAAAAAGCTAAGTCACCCATCTTTGCCTCAGAAAGAAAATCTAGTCGCTGACCCTCAACAAGAGCTTGATAACGGGCATCTCGTGGCAATTGTATTCCAATCTGACCAAATACCAATTGAGTTAGTCCTGAACAATCAATTCCAAGAATGGTCTTCCCCCCCCATAAGTAAGGAGCCGATAAAAAGCCTAAAGCACAGGATACTACTTTACTGCGATCAGATTTTAAGATACCGGGGTTAACCAAATGCCCTGAATATGAAAATTGATAATCAAATATTGAGAAGATCCCCTTTTCATCATTCCAAATACGACTACCCATAGGCAAGTACATCTCTTGTCCGGATTTAACACACCGAATTGGGAATAACAGGTCACCCGTTACCAAAGGAATCTCTTTTAGATAGCGATTATATATCGTATCTTCAATCTCCTCAACCTGAAGACGATTTACCCAACCAGTATATTTATCGAAATAGAGACGGACATATAGCCACTCACCCTGCTGATCAAGTATCTCCCCAATCTCACCAAAAAGAATCTGGGTTACCATTTCTGAACGGCTTGTAGCCTCGATCCTGAGAGGCACTACGGGCAATAGACAGATAAACTTCTTTTCCATACTTCCTGTTTTCCTATAAAACTATCTCCTGATAATCTGCATTACGCAATACAGCTTTTCGGCCTTGCCCAACACTCATCGCCTCAAATTCGGTTACCGTCATCACAGGATTTTTCTCCTCTGCTCCGGCACGGCTATATATTTGGGTTGAGTCATTAATTGTTCCATCAATATCATCCACACCAAAGCCTAGCAACAACCCGGTAACCGATTTGCCTAACATTGGCCAGTAAGCTTTTATGTGATCCACATTATCCAATAGGATCCTGGAGATTGCAAAAACTCTTAAATCGTCCACCAGAGATCCTTCCTCTATTTCAGACATACTATTATTCATACGTCTAAACTTTAATGGGATAAAAGCCTTAAATCCCCCTGTCTCGTCTTGAAGATCTCTCACCTTTAGAATATGATCAATCCGCTGCTCCCAATTCTCGAAGTGACCATACAACATAGTGGCATTCGAAAAGATTCCAAGCTTATGGGCATCCCTATGTATCGCCAGGTAGCCTGCCGCATCCGTTTTATCGGGGCAAATAACTTTCCTTAACTCAGGAGCAAATATCTCGGCACCTCCCCCAGGCAATGCATCCAATCCTGCCTCTTTTAGCTGAACCAGAATCTCTCGGGGAGCCACACCTGCCCTTTGTGCCATATCATCAATTTCAACGGCGCTATAGGCCTTTATATGCAAATCAGGACGAACCTCTCTGATCAATCTGATTAATCGTATATAGTACTCTAAATCACGATCAGGATGTACACCACCTGTAATATGAACTTCACCGGCACTTCTATCTGCATTGGAAACAATCTCTCTGATCTCTTCCAGACTTAACTCCCATGCATCGCCGGTAATTTCACTTCTGAACGCACAAAACTTACACCGATGAATACAAATATTAGTCGGCTCAATGTGGAAGTTATGCACATACCACACATAAGCGCCATTCTTTTCTGATCGTATTTTGTCAGCTAAAAGTCCTAATAGACCCGGACTAGCAATCTTTATTAATTGTAGTGCCTCTTCCCTGTCAATGCGCTTACCCTGTAATATCTTCTCAACAACAGCGCTTAATTCATCAGGAACAAGCATCTTTTTAAGTTCTTCAGTCATACTTTATTTAACCACAAGAGAAGATGTTCCAAATTCGGCACCCCTCTTTATTCTTAAAACATATAATCCTTTAGCAAATTTATCAACAGCAATTCTTGAAGTAGCTTCGTAAAAGCTACCATAAGCCACCCTTTGACCTGTTACATTGAACAGTTCCCAGTTAGCTTCCCCGCTACCAAAAGGAAAAGAAACAACAACCTCATCAGAGACAGGATTAGGATAGAGAGTTACATGCTGATCCTTAACCTGAGCAACTCCAACCTGCATCCCACCTAAAGTCAATGCCCCTGAATTAATTGGATCTAGCCAGGGCTTTAGTCTAAGAGTATCAGCAACTCCATTTTGATCCCAACCATAAGAAAACTTACCGTAATAATCGGCTAGCTCCTGATATCCACAACCACTATCACCACCTGTCAGAACACCAATTAATCTACCATCTGAGTTTAGCAACGGAGAACCACTGCTTCCACCTTCTGTAACACCATGGCCTGATGAGGTAGCAGCCCAATATACTTGCCAATGGGTATTTACTGAAGCATCCCAGCCTGCATTAATCGGAGTCTGAGTATAGGTTGAAATCATCTTTATATCACCTTGAGGATGGTGAATAGAAACGCCTCCCCCATTAACCATATTGGTTCTATCCCATCCAAGAAAGTAACCATTCATCGAGGCAGGCACACTATTTTTAAGTTTAACCAGATAAAAATCACTTCCAATAGAAGCACCAACATGGCTACTTGCAATCTTAGTAGCGCCGGTCATTGTTTGTTTTAATGGCTCTACTGTAGGTCTTGAGCAGTCGCCGCTCTCATAATTAAAAGCGAATACCCATTGTAGTAATTCAGACTTGCTGGTTCCATTACCACAATGATCCGCAGTAATAATATAAGGGGTATTATTCAAAGCCGTATTATTAATCAGAGAACCAGTACACCAGTACATCATTCCGCCTCTTAAAAGTCTTATACGAACAACAGCCTTTTTTAGTGTCTGCCAATTGGCTCCTTCAGCACAATTAACAGGAACCTCACAACTCCCGGCATGACCAAAATCACGACTATTAGATGAAAACTGCACTCCAACTCCCTTGATAATTGCCTTGCAAGAGTATCCCTTTTCGACAAAAAGAGATGCAATTAACGAGTCACCATCTACGTCAGCAGTAGCAAATAAAGGAGATTCATTCAAATCAGCAGAGGTAATCTTTTGAACAAATTCTCCCCTTCCATTATAAAGATTCAAAGATGAACCACCCTCAAGCCTAAGCTCACTAAAATATAGAGACAACCCTCTACTACCCTTAGCAGTGACACCCCACACAAACGACTCACCATCAACATCACTGGCGTTGAACCATGATCTTGAGCTCAGATCTATCTCACATGACTCTAAATATCCAGCCTGTTCAGGCATTGAACCACTTTTACTCCTATCTACAGCAGTTGCAACTTTAGCAGAAGGCAGCTGCATATAAAACACATTGCTTAACGACTGACTACCAACTGTCAGTGAATATAACATTAAAAAGAGAAGAGTTAAGGACCTTTGGCTCATAGGTGCTGTTGTTTTGAAATTATAAACAAACGTAACGGAAATATCCGAAGAAGGCAAGTATTTGCTCTAAAGTGAATGACTAAAACGTGATGCTCTTGAGCTAATCACACAAAAGTTAGCTACTGGATGATGGCTAATAATACCTTTGGATTTCTTAGGGGGGGGTAGATTCAAAATTCAAGAATTCAAAATTAGCCAGAAGCTAGAAGCCAGAAGCCAGAAGCCAGATGCCAGATGCCAGATGCTAGCAGCTAGATGCTAGCTGCTAGCTGCCAGATGCATTATCTTCCCCCTTGAATTCTGAATCTTGAATTGTGAATCTTGAATCTTTTGCGCCAGAAGCAAGTATATAAATAAAAAGCGGGAGGCAATAATAATCGCCTCCCGCTTAAAATAAGTCAGTTAAGACTATGCTTTATTTGGCTTATCCAGTCCGTAGCCTTTCTTTCTGTCAACCACTTTAAGTACAACAGAAAGAACAACTGCTAAAACACCAAAACTTGCAAAGATTAATTCAGGAACGGTGTAGTCATAAGCAGGGGCAACAACAGTACCATCCTTAATTGCTTGAGCATTCTGCTCAATGAAAGCAACCACTTCAGGATTTGAAGCTGATAGAGCGTAACCTATCAGAATTGGCACACCTAATAGACCCATATTTTGAATCCAGAAGATAGCACCGTATGCAGATCCTAAATAACGATCTTCAACGATCTTAGGCATTGATGGCCACATTGAAGCAGGAACAAGAGAGAAAGCGATACCAAGAATAACGATGGTTCCGATAGCAACACCCTGCGAGAAAGCTGCAGCTGGAACAAGTGCAAACACAAGGTGAGAAACGGTTAACAGTAATGCACCGTATAACATCATGGTAGCACCAAGACCTTTTTTATCAAGGAAGAACCCAATAAAAGGAGTCAGAATCATAGCTCCGATAGGGAACATAGATACATAACGGGCAGCATCTTTAGGATCAATTGACATTTTGCTGGCTAACATCTCGGTTGCAAAACGTTGGAAGGGGAAGATTGCGGAATAAAAAAGAACGCAAAGACCTGCAATTGCAAGGAAGCCAGGGTTAGTGAAAATCTTACCGAGGTCGCTAACTTTAAATTCGTCTTCGCTACTGGCTTCGCCCTTAGCAGCACCCAGTTCCTTATCGAGTTTAACATCCATGAATGTATAAATCAAGAAGGTAAGGAAACCGATTGTCAAAAAGACTAAACCCCACAGAAAAGCATTTGCAGTGGTCCATTCACCTGGAACATTAGAACCATTATTAGCAAAAATGGGTGATAACCACATTACAGCAAATACACCTAAACGAGCAATGGCCATTTCAAGACCCATAGCAAGTGCAAGTTCTTTACCTCTAAACCACTTAACAATGGTCTTAGAAACAGTAATACCAGCCATTTCAACACCAACACCAAAAACAGCAAAACCTAAACAAGCCAGGAAAGCGGTTGTTGGTAAAGTATATCCGAGTATAGATGTAACACTTTCAACATTAACCATGCTTAAGGCGTAGAACTTAATGGCGGCACCAAGTACCATCGTAAGGCCAGAAGTAATCAATGTAAAGCGAATGCCCATCTTATCCAGAATAATCCCCGAGATAATTAGGAATCCAAAAAATACATTAAAGAAAAACTCCATACCACCATAGATTCCGAATACCTCAGATGACCAATGGTAATTGACCTCAAACTGATTCTTAATTGGAGAGGCCACATCTACAAAGAAATAGGCGAAAAACATGGTAGAAGAGATAAGAGCCAAAGCTACCCATCTCGCTACCTTTGATTCGCTTAACAAAGCTTTTACTTTTTCAGTCATAAGACATTACGTTTTGAAAAGATGATCGTGAACAGTTTATTGGTTTATTCTTAAATGAAGATTGGTTAACTCTTCATCAGATTGCGGGCAAATGTAAGAATCTTTGTGTTTTTGTCGTTATTTTGTAAAAAATATTGAGTAATTAAATGGAAATTAAGTCCGTCTTACTAGTCTTTGCAACTCAAAAGGAGGCCTCAGCCTGTTATCAAACCTCCCTAAACATTATACCAGGTCTAAATATTCCCGTTAAAACGGTCATAACCGGAATGGGAATGATTAACGCCGCTATTAATACAACACTAGCCATAAAATCAAACAAACCCTCTCTGGTCATCTCTGTTGGTATTGCCGGAAGTTACATTGGAAAAATACCTGTAGGGCAGACTATAATTCATCAAGAGGATTGTTTCCCTGAAATGGGCAAATATCTCGACGAGAAATTCATGACCCTGGATCGTTTTCTTATCTCCGAAAACAGTGGACTGATAATGCAAAACAACTCGATTGCTTCTAAATCTTTTAATCTCCAAAATATCGACTCTTTCACAAGAGTCAAATGTGCTACGGTAAACACAATGACCACATCTCGGGGTACGGCAGAAATCATTAAGAACAGTTTTAATGCCTCCGTTGAAACATTGGAGAGTGGAGCCGTTTTAGCCTCTTGTCTAATGCTTAAAACGCCTTTCCTGGGTATACGCACCATTTCTAACCTCTGTCTTCCTCCAAAGCTAGCTAAATGGGATATCGATCTAGCCCTTAGAAACCTGAATACCGCAGTAAATAAATTGCCTCAACTAATTAAATCTCTAAATGACCAAGCTTAAACTCGCCTTTTCTACCTGCCCAAATGATACTTTTATTTTTGATGCTTGGGTCAATGGGCATCTGCCAAATGCGTTAGCAACAAGTCCATTCCTCGGAGATATAGATCATCTTAACGCAATGGCTAAAAATGATGAGACTGATATTATAAAGATTTCTTATCACGCCTTTATTCATCTTGCCGAAAAATATATCATGCTCGATGCGGGCTCGGCTCTTGGTTTTGGTGTGGGGCCGCTCCTTATTGCGAAAAAAGAGATTTCACTTAATGACATCCCTCAACTTAGGATAGCAATACCGGGAGAGCTAACAACGGCTGCTATGCTGCTCAAATATGCCTTTCCTGAAGCAGTCAACACCACTGTCATGCTTTTTAGCGAGATCGAAGAGGCTATCTTAAGTGGCACAGTCGATGCCGGTGTTATTATTCATGAAAACAGGTTCACCTACCAACAAAAAGGGCTGATCAAACTGCTTGACCTTGGTTCATATTGGGAAGAAAAAACAACTCTGCCTATTCCTTTGGGTGGAATAGCGGTAAGAAGGAGTTTCAATAAAGACCAGCTACTCGAGATCAACGTAATGATGCAAAAGAGTGTGGAGTTTGCCTTTGCTAATCCTAAAACATCAATGCCTTATGTAAAACGCTATGCCGCTAACATGGACACTGAGGTCATGCAACAACACATAAATCTTTACGTTAACAATGAAACTCTAAAAATTGATGAACAGGGGAAAAAGGCTGTAAGAACACTCGCTAAACTGATCAGACCTGATCTTCCTGATTCACTTCCTTTGTTTACCTCAGACATTTTATGATGAACAAAATAACCTGGCTTCTTCTTCTCTTAATCTTTCCGTTATCTCTTATTTCACAGACCAGTATCCCTGATCAAACCGAGAAAGGTAAACCATCTGACGCATTCAATAAACTGATGATAATGGGGCGTGAAGGAAAGTATGACTCTGTTATTATTATTGGCTCTCAACTCTTAAATGAGCAGCCAAACTATACCGGCTTGTTAAAAATTCGTGGTTTAGCTTACCTACAATTAGCAGACTATTTATCTGCTTACAAAGATTTTAGCAGTGCAACATCTCTTTCTCCTGATAGTTCTGACTATTGGTTTTTACAAGCCTTTGCAGCAGAGAAGGCAGAATTAACTACCGAAGCTAAAATGTCTATTGAGAGATCTTTGCTTTTGAATGATAAAAAAGCTCAGTCCTGGTATATAAAAGGAAACCTACTTACTAAAGAGGATAAACTTGATGAGGCTTTGAATTGCTATAACAGAGCCATTGGACTTCAAAAGGGTTATGCTGATGCCTTGGCAATGAAGGGTTACATTTTATATCGTCGGAGGGAGAACCCTATCGCCATTGAAACGCTTCAACTGGCCATTGCTGCAGATAATCAGTTTTCTTTACCCTATTTCTATATCGGCCTGTGCTATTTAGAAGATGAAAAGCCATCGGACGCCCTAAAATCATTTGATAATGCCATGCGACTAGGTTACGATGAAGGCGACCTGTACCACTACCGCGGATTAGCTATGCTTCAACTCAGACGCTTTGACGACGCATGCGATATGTGGAAGGAGGCGGTGTTAAGGGGGTACACTTTGAGCAAGGCTATGAGTAAGAGGTATTGTAGGCATTAAGAGGGGGATGGCAGCTCTACCACTTAAAAATCACTAATCCCATCAATACTTCCATCGGGGTTTTTCTCAGGTTTCCAGGTTCTAACATAGATAACAGGGGTATCAGGGTTAGGGAATTCCACTTGCAGATAGAGGTAACCTGCGTCGCCATAGTTTGAAGAGTAGTAGTTTTGTTTAATCTGGATACCATAGATATCGCCCGCCCCATTTTTTGACATCGCCTTTCTGATCTCATTATCCTCAAACTCGATGTTAATATACTCTTTGCTCTTAAAAGAAGACTCCAGGTTTTTCAGATACTCCGTCTTTGTCATTTGGTTGTAGCGAAGCACCTTGTTCTGGAAGCGGTTTTCAGGAGTTGGGTTGACCTTCAGGTAAGAACCGACAATGATCAACGCCTTATCAGAGAAGACAGATTCAAGGTAGTCGAGACGCTTTAGAGCATAAGCCGTCTTGTAGTTTTCAAGAAACGAGACGATCGTCATGCGTTGTTCTACCGGCCAAGCCTCCTTATTTAATATATCGCTCAGCGCTGTTTGATTCAAACCAAAGGCAATGCTTTCGATTTTCTTTTGATCATTAAAGGTAAAGACCAGGTCTTCAACAAACCGTTTATTATCATTAAAGCTGAAAGCCATGCGTAACGAACGAACCATGGTTCGATCCTTTGACTTAAGTGCCTTGAGTGAACTAGATGACAAAACTTTCGCTTTGCCATAACCCGATAGCTGAGTCATCATGAGGTAGCCTTCCGGGGTAAAGAGGCTTTTAACAGGAGCCAGGTTATTTGTCTCCAAGGCTGTGGCAACCTTCTTGATCACCTCTTCGTAGGGCTTTACCTCAGTGACCACAGATAGCGTTCCAGTGCTAGAGGGCAAAACGACCGATGAAGAGGAGTTAGGCTCGTCTGAAGGTTTTGAGGCAGCCTGTCCGACGATAAAGAGCGCATTTCGGAATGGCACCGGATTGGTAGCAGCCATCACCTGTTCCAGCTCTTTATCGGCACGAGCCTCCCCGCCGAACATATATTCAGCCTTAATCTTGATGGACTCCGGTTGGATGTTACCCGGGTATTCTACAAAGCCAGCGCCATCTTTAGCCGAGACCACAGCACCCCAGTCGCGGCCATCGAACCAGGAGTAGTCGAAATTTCTTACCGGGATCCCCTTATAGTGAATTTGGAGATCCGCAGAGAAGTAGTTACTCTCCTGTTTCCAGTTTTTGACCGAGAGGGTGAGGTTAGAGAAGATATCATTGATCTGGGCGGGAATCCAGTTAATCAGGAGCGGGTGAGATGGGTTATTCTCGAGGGTCAGGCTGTTGGCATCAGGATGAGAGCGAAGCAGGAGAAGCGACCAGTAGTAGTATTTAAGGGCATCGGCTATTTGAGCCTTCTCGCAATACTTGATCGATTCCTCAATAAAATCATTGATTCGTTGCTTTCGTTGGTTAAATATCTTACTAATATCGCTTCTGCGGATATACCTAAGGACACGGGCGTCGGGCTCATCGTTCACGATCAATCGCTCTGTGCTGTTAAGAGTAGCATTAGAGTAGGTATTAACCACTGAGAGCACCCGATCATGGAAAGAGGACTTCCCACTGCTCTGCCCCTCCTCTATGACTTCATGAGTAAAATCGCTCTCAACAGTGACCGATATCTGACTAACCAGCTCGCTCAGCGCTTGACGATCGGCAAGTTGAACGGTTGAGCCTACACCCTCACCATAGATGTACTCTTTTCTATTGTTTTTTATCTCTTCGGCACTTTGACTAAAAACATTAAGCCAGAGAAGAAGAGAGAGAGGGATTAGAAAGTATTTTATGTTCATATCAGAATCAACTCTTATATTTTAATTTAATAGTACTTATTTCTTGAATCCTTGAATCCTTGAATCTTGAATCAATCCCCGCCAGCAGCTAGCAGCCAATAGTCAGTTGTCTCTTCCATGAACTATGGGACAAGAACAAGACGAAAACCTACACTGAAGCTGAGTACATCTGGTTCATTACTACCACGATAAGAAACTCGAAATTCAGAAATATTATTATTCCAGCCACCGCCTCGATTCATACGAGTCGAACCAGAATAGGCTCCAGTTGGATTGACTTGATCATTTGAAGAATAATTACCTTTCCAATCGTCGCACCACTCCCATACATTTCCACTCATATCATAAAGGCCCAGAGAATTGGGAAATCTGGTAGCAACTTCATTCGTTTTATTTCCAGAGTTAGACTCATTCCATGAATAATTATTTATTGAAGCCTCTATATCCGTTCCAGCCCATCTTGTTCTATTCTTTGAACCGCCACCAGCGGCATACTCCCACTCTGCCTCTGTTGGTAAACGATAATTTCTTCCAGTTAGTCGGTTCAACTTATCAATAAACTCTTGCACATCATTCCAGCTTACGCGTTCTACGGGTAAATAAACACCCTTGAATTCACTTGGATTATTCCCCATAACAGCCTTCCATAGTGCTTGTGTCACTTCCGTCTTGCCCATATAGAAATCACTAACAGTAACTCGATGTATCGGTTTTTCATCCGCCTCCCCATCATTACTTCCCATCATAAACGAACCACCTTCAATAGCGATCATATCAAAACTTACCCCATTAACGGTTTCTTTGATTGGTTCGGGGCCAAACGACAAAGTAAAACTCGATTCACCTCCTATTTGAGCTATATTAACCTGTTTTTCACCCTTCTTCCCCTCCTTGGAAATGCTCAGTTTATGTGCACCAAAAGTCAAAGAACCCTTATACGGAGTTGTTCCTACCCACTTA